>JBJHDE010000322.1:0-6684 GCA_050486385.1 Planctomycetales bacterium
GTGTAGTGGGCCTGGATCTGGGCGGCCGTGAGCGGCGCATCGTAGATCGCCACCTGATCGAGACGCCCGTCCAGGGGCCGGGCGTTTGAGCCCCATGTCAACCGGCTCAGGACCATATCCGCGTCGTAACCGGGGGGGGTCGTCACGGGGCTGCTTACCGCGAGATTCCCGTTGACGTACAGCCGCATCACGAAATCATCGTTGCCCGGGCGATACTCCACCATCGCCACGATGTGGTTCCAAGCATTGGCCGTGAGCACGTTGTTGAATTGGATGGCTTGGCCGCCCGAGCTTCCACTACTGGGCCTATTCAAAAATCGGACGCCGTTTTCGTTGTTGGTCTGGAGGATGATGCCGTGTGAATCGTTGGCGATGTCGGTCAAGGCCAGGAACATCTGATCGCCGTCCAGGTGTGCTGGGTTCACCCATAGCTCAATCGCGTAGCCCCCGGCGAACACGCTGGCAGGAACCGTCCCTTCGCCTTGCGCACCGAAGCGGGCGGATTGGTTGCTGCCGCTGAACTGAATGGCCGTATTCTGCTGGGCCGACCCAATCGCCCCCGCCGCGCCCAGCGTGGGATTGTTCACGAGGTTGCCGGGCGTCGTGCCGATCGTGGGCTGCACCACCGTGCCGCCGGTCTCGTTGAACTCGTAGTGAATCACGGCCCCGTCCTGGGCGACCATGTTGGCGTAGTTGGCCCCGCTGAAGTGGGCGGTTCCGGTGACCGTCAACGCGGCGGCCTGGGTCACGGTGTTGGCCGAGACCACAAAATCGCCGTTGATCGTGCTGGTGGTGGCGATATGCACCAGATCGTCGCCGGTGCCGGCGTCGATGATCACCCCATGGCCGGCGGCAGTGACCAGGCCGGCGAGGTGGATCACATCGTCGCCGCCCAGGGTGTTGACCACGATGTTGCCACTGATCAGGGCGATGGGCACGCGAATCGTGTGGGCGTCGACCTGGGTCGCGCCGGCGATGGTGGTGGTCAGCACCACGTTGGGGTCGTGAACCACATAGTCGCCGCCATCGGTCGAGATGGTCAGCACATCGTCGTTGGTGCCGCCGTTGATGTCGGTGACCACCAGGTTACCCTGGCCGTCGAGTTCGACGCTGGTGTCGGCGGCGCCCACGACGTTGAGCACCACGTTGTTGTCGCCGCTGCCGGTTTGATAGCTGATGGTGAACACGTAGCCGTCGGCCGCGAAGAACACGCCGTCCGGCAGGCCGGCGAAGGTGGCCGAGGTCAGGCTCGAGGAGAGGTCGAGATTGTCCACGATCACGAAGCTCTGGCCGGCCGTGGGTGGGGCTTCGACGAGGATCTCCAGCGTCGCTCCGGCCAGGTCGACCACGCTGCCTGCCCCGGTGACGACAAGCTGGCCGCTGTTGTTTCCATCGATGACCACCGTGAAGGTCGCCGCCGGATCCAGCGTGACTTCGCCCCCCTCGACGGTCAGCGGGGTGCCCGGGACCAGTTGGCCGCCATTGGTATCAATCACCACCGTCCCGCCAATGGTCCCATCGCCCGCCAGGCTGCCGCCGCTGATCTGGACATCGCCGACCAGCGAGCCGTCGATCACCAGGGTTCCGTCGTCGACGGTGGTCTGGCCGGTGTAGCCGCCATCACCAACCAGCGTGACGGTTCCGCCACCGGTCTTGTGGACACTATTTTCGGGCGGGAGGAACGTGCGGTTCGTTCGCAACACGCTGCCGTCGCCGGGATCGGCCAAGGGCACGTAGTTACCGCCGTTTCGGCTATTACTGCCGCTCCAGTTGACACCAAACCCAAAGGTGTTGGTCCAACCGCTGCCAGAAACCGGTCCAGCCCCGCCACCACCATTGGCGAAGCGGAACTCGACTTGATACCAATTGTCGCCGGGATCCTTGAGGCCGGAGAAGTCCACCATCCCGGCATGGGGGGCCGAATTGTCGGTCGTGCTGCCGGAACTCGTGGGGACATCCCAGCCAGTGTTGCGGATGACTTCGAGCCCTTCAACGAACACCAGCACGTCGTCGTCGATGTTCTCGCCGAAGCTGAAGACACCCGTCTCGCTGTACATCCAGCCCACGTAGACGATCGTCTCATTGTCGCCAATCACGGCCCAGGGGGTATCGCGATCGGACCGTGGGGCACCGGAATTCACATTCGGCGTCAGACCGGCCCGGACACTCTGGGCCACTTCAGGCCCGCCATCCACGATGGCCCCGTCGAATCCCACGGTGACCAGCGCGCCGGGATTATCCATATTGCGGCCAACATGGATCGTCTCGGTCAGGCCAGCATCGAACAGTTCCAGAGTCGTGATGCTCGTATCAATCGCCCCGAGCACCTGGATGTCGCCCTCGCCGGTGAAGGTCAGGCTACTGCCTTGCAGGTCGATGCCCGCGGCCAGGACCAGCAGACCCGCGTCCGAGCCAATCGTGAAGTGCCCGAAGGCTTCAAATCCGGCCACGACCTCTTCTTGCACCGTGTTGGTGCCGCCGAGGTTCACCAAGGCGCCCTGAGCGTTGAGGCCGTCGCCATACAACACAATCGTCCGCCCGCCGAGGGTGATGTCCCCTTGCAGGCCCAGACTGGCCCCATCGAAGACGGTGATGGTTTCCGTGCCGCCGTCCAAAGCCCCGTCGCTGGCGACGATCAACTGGCCGGCTTCCACCCGGACTTCGCCACCCAGGCTGTTATCGCCCGAAAGGATCGCCGTCCCGCTGCCGGTCTTGATCAGCCGGTTGGCCGAGTCGGGCAGGTCGTTGACGTTGGCCAGGGCCGCGATCTCCTGGGCGGTCAGGGCCCGGTCGAAGACGGCGACCTCGTCGATCAGGCCGCGAAAGACCCGGCTCAACTCCTCCCCATTGGCGATGCCCAGGTGCAGAAAGGCCCCGGCCTGGGCAAAGGCGATGGCGTCCCGCTGATTGAACTGCACACCGTTGACGTAGATGATCTGCTGGCCGTCCTTGTACTGGAAGGCGATGTGATTCCAGTTCGTGTTGTTCAGCCCACCGCCACCCGACAAATCATTGCCCCAAAAACCCATGTGGGGGTTGCTATTGCGGACGCCCATGTGCAGACGGTGATTGCCGGCGGGCGAGCCACTGGGGTTGGTGTTGCCAAAGATGAAACGGTCACCCCCACCGGTCTCGTTGCGTTGGAACCAGGCCACGGCGGTGAACTCGCCGGTGAAGCCCAGGTCGCCGGTGGTTACGCCCGGGACCCTGACATAGGCCGCAGTTGCTCCGTCCTGGGGCCACTGGAAGGCATTGCCCACGATGCCGGTGGCCCCTTGGCCGACGGGGCCGACGATCTCGCCATCGGCGGCGGTGCCCAGGCCGTTGAGGCCGTGGGCCTGGCTGGCGGCCGCGGTGCCGGTGGTCTCGTTAAAGTCCCAGTAGGCCCGGGGCAGCAGGCTGAGCATCAGGTCGCTGTAGGTCACCGTCGCCAAGGGCGAGCTGGTGATCGCCACCGGGACATCGATCAGCCCCTCGCTGTCGAGCCACAGATCGGTGGCCCCGATGTCGAAGGTGCCGGTGATGTTGAGCGTGGCCCCACTGTGGGCGCCCAGGGCGATGTCGCCCACTCCGTAGCCCCACAGGTTGCCCGCAAAGGTGTTGGTGCCCGCCAGCGACGCGAGCATGCTGGGGGCCAAGCCACTGACCGATCCGACCAGGTACACGTCCTGATCGCTGATGGAGACGTCGCCACTGAGTGCCAGCGTGCCGCTGGGCAGGACAACGACATCGCCGTCGGAGCTGCCCAGCGCGTCGTTGTGGGCGGCCACCAGGGTGCCGGCGTGGATCCAAAAGGTGCCGCTGAAGCTGTTGGCCGCCGTCAGCGTGGCGACGCCCGAGCCGACCCGCACAATCTCGGCGTCGCTGTTTCCGGAGATTTCGCCGTTCAGCACCAACGCGCCGGCCCCACCGAGCGTGAGCGTGGCGGTGTCGGCCACCACCAGGGGGCTGTCGATTTGAAGCGTGGCCCCCGCCGCCGCCGCGAGCGTGAAGTCGCCGGGCGTATCCAGTTGGGTCGTGACCACATTCTGTCCGCTGACACTGGACAGCGTGCCTTGCAGCAGGACGGGTTGCTCCAGGGTCACATCGTTGGCCAGGGCCAGGGTCCCAGCGGCGGCCACCTCGACCGGGACATCGCTGCCACCCAGGGCGTTCTGGTGGGCCATGACCACGGTGCCCGCATTGACGAACGTGCCACCAGCGTAAAGGTTGTCGCCGCTGAGGATCAGCGTGCCCGTGCCGTTGCGGGTGACGGTGCTGGTGTTCAGGTTGGTCGGATTTGCCAAGAGCGCCAATTCGCCCGCGGAGAGCGCGCGATTGAACACGGCGACTTCGTCCAGCAGACCCCGCCAGACGCGAGTGAAGTTGTTGGTGCTGCCCAGTTCCAGGATGCCGTTGGCCTCCAGGAAGGCGCCCGCATTCCCGTTCGCGACCTGGACGCCATTGACAAAAATCCGCTGTTGACTGCCATCGTACTGGAAGGCGATGTGGTACCAGTCGGTGGTCGTCAGGTTGGTGGAGCCAGCATTCAGGTCGCTCCCCCAGAAGCCCATGTGGGGCGAGTCGTTGCGGAGCCCCAGGTGGAGCTGGTGGCGGTCGTCGGTGCCGCCGGTGACGCGGTCGTTGCCGAAAATGAAGCGATCGACCTGGCCATTGGATTCAAACTCGTTGCGTTGCAGCCAGGCCACCGCGGTGAAGGCCCCGGTGAAGCCCAGGCCGCCGGTGGTCGTGTCCTCGATGAGGATCTGGCCCCCGGTGCCATCGGAGGCCCACTCGAAGGCGTTGCCCACGATGCCTTGGGACCCTTGGGTGATGTTGCCCACGATCGTGCCATCGGCGGCGCTGCCCAGGCTGTTGGAGCCCGACGCCACGTTGGCCACCGTCGTGCCGGTGGTCTGATCGAAGTCCCAGTAGGCCGCGGGATCGAGAAACTGCATCCGCTCGCTGTAAGCCATCTGATCGTTGTTGATCCGGCCGGCGATCTCGATCGTGCTGCCGCCCACGACACTGAGGTGGTTGCCGATCGCCAGATCGATCACGGTGGCATCGGCCGCTCCGCTGGTCGAAGTGATCGTAAGCTGGCCACCGGTGGAGCCGATCGAGACGGTGCCGCCAAAGTCCACGGTCGTCTGGACGACGCCCACCAGGGTGTTGCTGCCGCCAAAGTTCCACAGGGCCCCGTTGTTGCCCACGCCGTTGCCGTGGATGACCACGTCTTGGGCCACGGTGATGTCGCCTTCCAGGCCCAACGTGGCACCATTGGCGACCCAGGTAGCATGGGTTGTATCGCCCAGGGCATGATCGCCGGCGGCGATGAGCGTGCCCTGGCTAACCGTCAGCGCCCCGCTGAATGAATTCCCACTGTTGCCCGCCAGGCGGAGCGTGGCCGCTCCAGTTTTGAGCAGATCACTCGATCCGCTGATGGAGCCGCCCAAGGTCAGCGTGCCGGTGGAGGTGCGGACCTCCGTATCGCCAGCCAGCGTAATCGCCCCGTTGAAGGTGCTGGTGCCGATGCCCTGCAACGCCCCAACGCCAATGGCTCCCGACCCCGTGCCCTGGACCGTGATGCCGTGGGCCGAGTCGGTGTAGTTGACGCCCGCAAACACAATCGACCCGCCATCCTGCACAATCGCCTGACCGCCCAGCGACTCGTTGGCAGCCAGCCGCAGGGTCGTACCGTTCGATACGGTCGTCGTACCCACAAAGCTGTTGGCCGTGGCGTAGGTCACCGTGCCCAGGCCAGCGAGCAGCACATTGGCATTGCCGCTCATATTGCGAACGGCCATGGTCGTGCCGGCCCCCGCGGTCAGCGTCGCTGCCGATCCGTCCAGTTCAACCGAGGTCGTTCCCAGGGTGTTGCCGCCCTCGACCACCAGGTTGGCGCCCGTGGCCACCTGGACGCTGCCCAGTTCGACGTCGGAGTAGGCACGAATCGTCGAGGTGCCATTGACCGTGACATTCACATCCGTCAGGTCCACCGTGGGCAGCACGCCCCACCAGCCCGACTGATCGACCGAACTGGGATTGACTGCCGTCCAGGTATCAAACGTGGCGTGGCCATCGATCCGGAAGTCAACGGAAACACGGCCGCTGCCCCCGAACTTCTGATAGGCGAAGATCACGTTGTAGGTCTGCCCGGCCTCGAGCATCACCGGTGTTCCGTCCACCTCATCGCAACACTCGACGTCCAGCGAACTGACAAACCGCTCGGTCGCATTCTCGAAAATGCCATCCCCGTTGAGGTCGATCAGGACCACGCCCTCGTTGTCCAAGCCCCCAAGGGTTTGGCCCAAACCGAACTCATAAACGCCGCTGATCTCGGGCGTGAAGGTGCCCGTCCACAAGAAGGCCACGTCGTTGTCGGGCAGGTCATCGCTGCCCGAGAACGGATTCTCGACGGCGGTTTCCAATGCCTCGAAATCGGGGAACGTCAGGGCCCCGGTGGCGAGCTTGGTCCCCAGCGGGATCATGTTGAACAAGCCGCCGTTCTGACCATTGCCAATCTGGTCC
Organism: Planctomycetales bacterium; assembly: GCA_050486385.1. GTDB lineage: Bacteria > Planctomycetota > Planctomycetia > Pirellulales > Pb10988 > JBJHDE01. The sequence continues at coordinate 6,511 of JBJHDE010000322.1, forward strand.
AAGGGGCCGCCTTCGGCCACCCGCGGCAGTTGCCCATCGGTGTTGGAGTACCAGGTCTGATGCAATCCGCCAGCCACGGGCGTGGCCGAGACGATGAACTCGCCATCGTTGAGCACCAGGTCGGCCCCGCCCAGGGCGTTGTCGACCGTCTCGAGGATGACGACCGCCTCTACG
>JBJHDE010000323.1:0-6660 GCA_050486385.1 Planctomycetales bacterium
GCTACGCGCTCTCGGGCGTGGCCCCCGACAGTCCCGCGTCGCGAGGCGGCCTGCAGGCGGGCGATGTGATCGTGCAGTTTGGCGAAGCCAAGATTGGCGCGCTGCAAGATTTTGACGGGGCCCTGCGACGGTTCAAGGCCGGCGACAAGGTGCCGGTCGTCGTCAACCGCGGCGGCGAGACCGTCAAGCTGGAAGTCGTGCTCGATCCCCCGCGGTGACACAGCCCGAGTCAAATGGCAACTCTGTCCGCCCAGGCCGTTCGAAGGTGCTTCGAACGGCCTGGGTTACTATCATTCCTCGATCAGACCGGCATGAACCAGCGACGTATATCCATTGTCGATGACATCGTCATGGAACCGATCACCCTTGATTTGTTTGAACCTCTCAACCGCTTGCTTGCGCCAAGGACCGTTGCCACCGCGCGCCCGCACCCAGCGAAATGAGAAGTCAAGCGTCGCGATCAGTTCTAGGGTCTCCGGCGACAAATCACCAAGTGCCAGGAAAGCGCTGGTGATCTTCGCCTCGTATTTCGCAATGTCGTCTTCGTACTGTTTTCGGAGATCCGGCCACCCCGGACCAGGCCGAAAACTGGAGCAGCTTGTCTCCATATCCGAATCCGATGCATCCTTGATCACTTCGTCCGCAATCAACCACTCGACATCATTCATGACACTCTGGCAAAAGGGGCCAAAGTGATGAATATCGAACGAATACTTCATGGGCACTCCACTTACTTTCATAAAGTAGAGGAGTTTCTGGATTGCAGTCCGGCCCAAACGACCGTTCGGGGAACTCTTGGATACCGCATCGATCGTTGCGGCGATCAAGGCGTGTTCCCACCTGTGCTCAAGAACCAAGCTCATGACTTCCACCTCCTACGAGCGGAGTTCATTGCGAAGTGTGCGGCATCGCTCCGTAATGGAATTCCGCAAACCCGGCTCGCTGACATCAGCAAAAAGATAACCAATTCGAAAACTTCTTGGCAAGACCTTGACAAGCTGGCTTCGTTCACCTAGCGAACTTTGGCGCCCCTGATCAAGCAGGGGAAAATCAATCGACTGGTCTTCCATTTCGTCATCGCGAGCGAACTTATGAATCGAAATGGGCTTGTCGGGCAGATCTTCGACGACATCGACGTCAGGATATTCCTCACGTAGTGTGCTGGCAACACGTTTTGCGACTTTCACTGCTTTGGGGCCATCGCCTACGTCCAGCGAGAGGACTTCACGATGATGCCTGCGTTGAACTATTCGACTGGCCCACTCATGACCAGGGCGGGAGGAGTCTTGGGCATCCTCAAAAAGTTGCGTCATCGCGTTCATATCATTCCACCCGAGAATTTTCTCTGGCATTTCGAACGCGCTGCGATCCCAACTGGCAAAATACTTTTTCAGATAGATGTCAAAAATGCGCCTCAGTCGGTGATAATAAACCTGGGTATTCATCTCATAGCGGGCCAGTATGAGTGATTCGATGCTGTGGACTCCATCCCGCTGCACACCCATCAGCAGTTCGCCGGTTTCATCGCTCTGACAGACCGCCAAGCACTCGATAAGGCGTCGATAATCAAAGCGGCCATAGTCGACGCCGCAGTGATGCGAGTCGCGAATCAAATAGTCTGACCGATCCGCATCGACCTGTCCGGAAACAATATCTCGAATCAATTGAACCTGAGGCGCCGAATCAACGTCAGGCCTAATGATGGATGCGGCAAGAGTTCCGCAGCCCTCAAAAAAATCCGAATCGAGCATGGACCCGAAATGCTCAGAGCTTGTCAGCAAGTGAACGGTTAGGGACTCGTGGTCCGATCCCTCGTGAAACACTGACTCGGCGGCGTGTGAAAAGCAACTGTGCCCGGTGTCGTGAAGCAGAGCTGCCAGGCGGCAGACCTGTCGGGCTCGGGCCATCGTGGACTCGCGAAGCGATTCCACCTCTCGGAAGGTGGCTTCCATTTGCGCACCATTCCCTACGGCAAGGCGATCGAAGATTCGAGTGGCCATTTCCATGACCCCAAGCGAATGTTCGAAGCGAGTGTGCGCTGCCCCGGGATACACCAGTTCTGTCAGGGCCAATTGACGGATATATCGTAACCGTTGAAACAGGCGATGATCAATAATTTTTCGTTCAGCCCGAGAGAACCGGATAAAGCCATGAATCGGGCATCTCACCCGATGCACAGGTTCGTGACTGTGCCCGAGAAACTGTGGTTGCCTGAAGCTTGAGAAAATTTCCATTGGCAGCACTTTTCTTTCATAATCTCTGGCGGAATCCGCTCCAAAAATCTCGCGGCTCTCGGATTTCCAAGGTCGTGCCAACCAAACGCGGGCCGAGCAGGCAGGACTTTCGGGAACCCCTAGGGGCGGACTGATTCCTACCAATGACTTGCCTTGGGCCTAACATAATCTGGAGCGGAACCCTCAAACCAGCAATGGTTTTTTCATCTCCGCCGAGTATTCTTGGTCCCAAGATGTCATGAGTCAAGTAACCAGCAGGCAGGCATTGCTCGCAACCTTCAAGCAACCGGTCCGAGAGTGGGTTCCTCTCCCAATTCCTCGGCCGCGGCGATCACCAATTCGGCGAGATCGGCAACGCGGCGGATGGCGGGAGCCAGGGGCTCGGGGGCGAAGATGCGGACCTGTTTGACGTAATCGTCGAATTGTTCCCGCGCCAGGCTGCGGACCACTGGCGAGAGAGCCTCCAGCGATCGATACGCCCCGCTTGCCGGCGCAAGCACCTCGACGCGGAATTGAACTTCGAGACTGGCCGGCGGGGCATCGAACAGTATTTCATGGTCGGCGATTGCGCGGCCCAAGCGCGTTGCCAAACGATTGGCCACTGCACGCGACAACTCCCGTAGCCAAGTGTAGGGCTTGCGTTTGATGCGGTCAAAAACGCCGCGATCCTCGAACAGGCTGTACTGGGCGACCCGCTTGTACAAGCTGCGGCGGGGACCAAACAGGCCAGCGGCCAGCGGTTCCAACGGCGTGCCCGTCGCCGTGGCCAGCAGCTTGGCGTCGCATTCGGCATCCGAGAGTGGCAGCAGATCGGTCACATCGTGATGTTGGGCAAACCAGGCGACCAGCCGGCTCAACATGGCCGTGGCCGCCCGCACCGAATGATGCCAGTAGACCTCCGAGAACATCACGTAACGGGCAAACACCATCAGCTCGGCGGCGGTCTTGCCTTTGGTCGTAATCGCCAAGGCATCGCCGCTGCGGTTGAGGCACAAGCTGGCGATCAATCGGCCTTGGTCAAAGTGCCGGCCGTAGGGCACGCCCGCGTGCAGGCTATCGCGGGCCAGGTAGTCAAGTTTGTCGATATCGATCGGTCCACTCAGCAGGCTGTGCAGCAGTTGGCCCCCGGCATCCAGATGGCGGCCGGCCAGCAAGTCGGCCACTTCGTCGGGGGTGGTTCGCCAATCTTCCGCAATGGCCTCGGCCAGGGGGCTTTCGTTCAGCAGCCCACGCGCGCGACTCTCGTGGCTGGGCAGACCGGGGAGCTTGATATCCTCGATGGGGTGGCAGTACGGCCAATGCCCCACATCATGCATCAGGGCGGCGACGATCAATCGCTCGGCCGCGGCGGGGCTCACCAGTTGAGTGAAGCGGGGGTCGTGAGAAAAATGCCGGAGAAACACCAGCGCCAGCCGATACACTCCCAACGAATGCTCAAACCGGGTGTGCGTCGCGCCGGGGAACACCCGACTGACCAGGCCCAACTGGCTGATGCCGCTCAGATGCCGAAACTGGGGGGAATCGATCAGCCGGCGGACGCGGTCGGTGAGCGGGACATTCAATTCCGGGGGGATGCGAACCACCCCGCCGGCGGCATCCAACCCAGCAACTTCGGGGAGTGTCAGCAGTTCGGTCATGGGTGTTTTGTCGCAAGCCGGTGATCGCCCGACACACGCCGATCGTTGTTGGAAGGGGGCGACTTCATCCCGTGCTTGCCGGATGGAGGTGGCACAGGCACTCTCGGAGGCGAGCAACTTGAGAGGCAAGTCCCGCCATGTCAACCCACGAGGCCGAGGAGCTGTTGGCCGATGACGCCTATTTTCGCGCGCTTTCAACCAGCCGTCTGGTCGAAGCCGGGGAATTGGCTCAGCTTGCGCGGTCGCTGGCCAGTGAGGCAACCGCCTCCCCCTACACGGGCGAGCAAATCGGCCAACGGCTGCTGGCGCGGGGACGGCTGACAAGTTGGCAGCACCAAGAACTTTTGGCGGGGCGGACGCAGTTTTTTTTGGGCAACTACGAACTGCTGAGCTTTGTGGGCCGCGGGGCGTATGGCGAAGTGTTCCGAGCGCGGCACCGCCACATGGGCCGCGAGGTGGCCGTCAAGGTGCTGCCGGCCGCCCTGACCGACAGCGAGCTGCACCGACGGCGATTCTATCGGGAAGGGCAAGCGGCGGCCTTTCTACATCATCCCAACATCGTGCAGGTGTTTGACGTCGACGAGCGCGACGGCACCCACTACATGGTGCTTGAGTACGTCCGCGGCCCCAGCCTCCGCGATCTGGTCCGCCAGCGTGGGCCCTTGCCCGTGCGAATGGCCGCCGAGTTGATTCGCCAAGCCGCCCTGGGCCTGGCTCATGCGCATTCCCGGGGCCTGATCCATCGCGACGTCAAACCCAGCAACCTGCTGCTGGACGAAGGCGGACTCGTCAAACTCTCGGATCTGGGGATCGCGCGGGTTCCGAACGAACACGACGCGGCCCACGAACTGGGCGGCCCCAACATGATGATGGGCACGCTGGATTACCAACCGCCCGAGCAATGGGAAGATGCCCACCAAGTCGACGCTCGGGCGGATCTGTACTCGCTGGGCTGCACGCTGTGCTATTTGCTGACGGGCGAGCCGCCGTTTCCTCGCGGCACCCAGGCCCAGCGGGTCCAGCAACATCAACTGGCCGAGCCTCCCGACTTGTCGTCGATTCGGGACGATGTGCCCGAGGAGTTGGAGCGGATCTTTCTGCGACTGGTGGCCAAAAGCCCCGAGGATCGCTTCGACCAGGCCCGCACGGTGGCCGAGGCCCTGGCCAGTTGGCTGGATCGCCCCACGCCCGAACCGCCCCCGGTGCCCGCATCCCCGGTGCCCGCATCCCCGGTGCCCGCATCCCCGGTGCCCGCATCCCCGGCCCCCGTGGAGGAGGCCACCTTGCGGGATCAGATTCAGGATGAGCAACTGCGAACCCTGGTCAATGAGCGGCTGATCACACCGTTGCAGTACGACATCCTCCGCGGTCGCCGCTGGGAACCGCTACGGGTGGGCAGTTACCACCTGCTCGAACGCATTGAGGACGGGCGGCTAGCCGGCCTGTATCGCGGACGGCATGCCCTGTGGCAGATGCCGGTATGCCTGCGATTGATCCGCCTCAGCGAAGATGCCGAGCAGGCCGAAGGTGAACGCGAACGCTTTGGCGCGTCGATGCGGGTGGTCAGCCAGTGCGAACACCCGCAAATCGCCCGGACCTTCGACTTTGGCGAAGATCGCGGTGTGCTGTACGTGGTGCTTGAACCGCTGGTGGGCAAGAGCCTGGACGAATGGTTCGACACGGCGAACCTGCCTCCGCGTGCCGAGGTGGTGCGGATTGTCCGCGAGGTCGCCACGGCGGTGGCCCATTTGCATCAACTGGGCATTGTGCATCGGGGGGTGCTGCCGCGAAATATCTGGATCGACGAGACGAACCGGGTCAAGTTGCTGGGCTGCGACTGGGCTTGCGAGAACGCCTTGAATGGGGCCCCAGGCCCCGACGATGGTGGGAGCAGTCGGCCGGGCCATTCAGGGTGGCCTGATGCCGACTACAAACCGCCCGAAGCCCGCACCGCCGACGCGGCCCCCACGCCCGCCGCAGACGTTTACGGCCTGGGCGTGACACTCTATCGCGGGCTGTCGGGGCGACTTCCAGCCACCGACGCCGAGGGCTGCTGGCGGCCGCCTTCGGTGTTTGCCAGGGAAGTCGGCGGGTCACTGGATGAGTTGTGCCTGGCCATGTTGGCAACCGAGCCGGAGCAGCGGCCCACGGCACTCGAAGTCGGTCACGAGCTTTGGCAAAGCCTGGCTCGGCCCGCGACGGAAAGCTGCGGCCCATGAGCGGCCTGTTGATAGAGGCCGCCAGTGCCGATCAGGCACTCAACGGCGCAATTCGACGCAAGCGGGCGCCGTCAGGATCGAATAGGGCGAGGATAAGCTGGGCCACGCGATCATCGGGCCGCTGGTCGCCCAGGGCCATCAGCCCTCGCGAGAGTTCGCCACCGCGTGTCAGTGGCCGGGCCAAGTGCGGTGGGCAGGGCCAAGGCACTCGGGGAGCCGCGGCCAATTCGTCGATTCTGCGTTCCAGGGCCGCGGGCACCAGGTCCAGGTCGTCGACCACTTCAAAGTCGGTCATTCCCACGACCAACGGATTATCGCGGCTGGCCACCATGCTGCGGCAATCGTCCTTGAAGAACACAATCGGCTTGCCGTAGCTCCAGGCCATGGCGGTCTCGGCCACGGCCCCTTCGTCGGGCACACGGCCATTCAAGCTGCAAACCAAGGCCCCGCAGCCCACGATCACCTGGTAACAATCCAGGGCGAACACGGCCTCGTGCAGCAGTTCCGCGAGGTGTCGCAGGTTGGTCAACCGGCGCTCGCCGCGTGGTTCGCCGACCGGCCGTCCGATGG
>JBJHDE010000324.1:0-6644 GCA_050486385.1 Planctomycetales bacterium
AATATTTTATAGACTTTAATGATTGAGAGTTGTCTGACTCTTCTATATTATTTTGTACAATACAACAGTGCCAGGATTTTCTTTTGCAGTGGTACGCAGGGATCGGCAAGGGCCGGCGGTTGCCCAGTCGTCGCTGAGCCAACCTTTCCCCTCAGCCAGACTGTTTGCTGGCTTATGATTAGGAGGCTGGCGTCGGCCTTGCCGGCTGCTTTCTGGGCCGAAACGCCAAGCGGGTCGCTCGCGGACATGCCACGAACGACCCGCCGGGTTTTTGGGAATCCACCTTTGTGGGTGGATCAGGCGGTGGCCAACTGGGCCTTACGCTCCTCGGTGACCTTCTGTTGCAGGTCGCCGGGCAGCGGTCGGTACTTCGCGAATTCCATGCTGGCGTTGCCCTGGCCCTGGGTGCTGCTGCGGAGGTCGGTGGCGTAGCCGAACAATTCGCGGAGCGGCACCTCGGCGATGATCCGGCAGGTCTGGCCGTCGTCTTCGCTTTCGACGATCATGCCGCGCCGCTGGTTCAGGTCGCCGATGACGTTGCCCTGGAAATCGCTCGGGGCCTCGACCTCGACCTTCATGATCGGCTCAAGCAGTTGCGGCTTGGTCTTGCTGAACTGCTCGCGGAGACAGGTCTCGGCGGTGATCTGGAAGGCCATTTCGCTGGAGTCCACGTCGTGGTAACTGCCGTCGTGCAGCTCGATGGCCAGCCGTACGATCGGGTAGCCCGCCACCGGCCCCTTGTTGAGCATCTTGCGGAAGCCCTTCTCGACGGCCGGGATGTACTGCTTGGGAATGCGACCCCCGGTGACCTTGTCGGTGAAGACGAACTCCACGTCGCTGTCTTCCGGCAGCACGTCGAATTTGCCGACGATGTGGCCGTACTGGCCCGAACCGCCGGTTTGCTTCTTGTGCTTGTACTCGTACTCGGCCGGACGGCTGGGGGCTTCGCGGTACTTGACCAACGGGGCCCCGACCTCGACCTCGACGTTGTACTCGTCGACGATCCGGCGGCAGTAGACGTCCAGGTGCAACTCGCCCATGCCGGCGATGATCGTATCGCCGGTTTCTTCATCGGTGAACACATTGAACGTCGGGTCCTCGCGGCGGAACCGGGCCAGGGCCTTGCCCAGCTTGTCGGCCCCACCACGATCCTTCGGTGCAATGCTCATCTCGATGACGGCGGCCGGCACGTAGATACTCTCGAGCGTCACGTAGTTGGACTCGCCGGCGTAGGTATCACCGCTGGCGGCATCAAAGCCGATCACGGCCACAATGTCGCCGGCTCCGGCGCTCTCGACGTCTTCGCGACGGTCCGCGTGCATCCGCAGCAAGCGGCTGACCCGTTGCTTCTGGCCGGTCCGCTGGTTGTAGTAGCTTTCGCCCTTGGCGACCCGGCCCTGGTAGATCCGCGTGAAGGTCAACGTGCCGAAGTTGTCCTGGATGATCTTAAAGGCCATCCCGACAAACGGCTTGTCGTCGTTGGCTTCCAGCGTGATCGGCGTCTCGGAGCCATCGGCTTCGATCTTCAGACCCTGGGTCGGGGCTTCCAGCGGGCTGGGCAAGTAGCGGACCACCGCGTCCAGCAACGGCTGCACACCCTTGTTCTTGTAGGCGCTGCCCATGTACACCGGGGTGAACTTCCGCGACAGCACCGCATGGCGGAGGATGTCGTGCAACTTCTCCTCGGGGACCTCGGCCTCCTCCATCAGCATTTCCATCAGCTCGTCGCTGTACATCGAAAGCGCTTCCAGCAGGCTGGCCCGCGCCGTCTGGGCGGCCTCCAGCATGTCGGCCGGGATCTCCGCCTCGCGGATCGTCTCGCCTTCTTCGCCCTCGTTGTACAGGGCCTTCATCTTGACCAGGTCGACCACGCCCAGGAAGTCGGCCTCTTTGCCAATCGGCAACTGCATGGCGTGAGCATCGGCACCCAGCTTGTCGCGCATCTGCTTGATGACCCGCTCGGGATTGCTGCCCATGCGGTCCATCTTGTTGATGAACGCCAGCCGCGGCACCTTGTACCGCTTCATCTGCCGGTCGACCGTCAGGCTCTGGGCCTGCACGCCCGAAACGGCACACAGCACCAGCACGGCCCCGTCCAACACCCGCAGGCTCCGCTCCACCTCGACGGTGAAGTCGACGTGGCCGGGGGTGTCGATCAGGTTGATGGGGTGGCCGGTCCATTCCAGGCTGGTCGCGGCGCTGGTGATGGTGATGCCCCGCTCCCGCTCTTGCTTCATATAGTCCATCGTGGGGCCGCCATCGCCGGAGCGGACCTCCACGATTTTGTGAATCTTGCCGGCGTAAAACAGGATCCGCTCGCTCAGGGTGGTCTTGCCACTGTCGATGTGGGCCGAGATCCCGATGTTGCGAAGTTTGCCCAGGTCCATGGTTTCGTTCTCAAGAAAGTGCGAGGAATGCGGCCAGCGGAGGACGCCCCGTGGCCCGTGAGGATTCGGAAAAACGCGCTGCGGCCCGACGGAGTCACCCGGGTTGGGATGAAGTCGGTCGCGGGGGTTGGTTATCTTGGTTCGAGCAATCGGCCCCAAAACCACTCGCGGTTTGTGGCGCCTGAGCAGTATGGCGGCCGCCAAGCGAACACCACGCCCGGTGGACATCGCGGGTGTCGCGACGACATGTCCCGGAAACTCAGTCGATTGTCGCGTTGCGCCAGCCGGCGGCAACGCCAAGGGATCCAGCGATTCACCGGCAATGCCTGAGCCAAGGCCCTGAGCACCCTCTCCCACACGTGGGCCCGCGAATCGCCGAATTTAGCGAATCGTCGGGACCACCGGAAAGGGCAATTCGGGTCGCACCCCGCGGCGGAACCGCGGAACGACCACCTGGGAGGCTTGAAACCGACCGCCCGGCGAGCTTGGGACACTCCTAAAATTGGCTGCAAAGACGCTCTGATGAGGTCCCGAGCCTCAGAGCGTCAGCTCACGGCTAGGCGGCATCGCAGGCTCCTATGTAAGGAAGGACGATTTTTTCAGCGTGCGGTCGGATTGGTTCAAGGAATCTTCCAACCACTATAATCGTTAGCCTTCATGGGCCCGCGCTGTCAAGGGGGGGCGAGCCAACCCGAACGCCAACCGGGCAGCCCAGGCCATTCTTGGGCGGTTGGCTTCGACCGAAGGCAAACCCTAGACACCCCATTCGCGGGATTGGGTTCACCACCCCCTCGCAAGAAATTGGGCAAGTCACCCCTTGAGGCAGGCTTTGTCGATTGTTTAGTCTAAAACTAGCTATTCAAGTGGCCCCCGGGTGATTGCTCCCCTGCTACTACATTTCGGGGAAATCGCTCCACGGCTGACTCTCATCTTGATGTGGGCGGGCATTCGACCCGCGGCTTCGACCAACGCGGCTTCGACCAACGCGGGGCGGCCCCGAAATCGTTTTGCCCTGCGATCTTACCCCCAGGTGGCCCGATGCGCTTCTTGCTGGACCCACGATTCGAACAGGAACTGTTCGCACGCACCGATCACTCGCCCGACTGCTATGTCCGGCCGGGACAGTACCTGCACCACCTCTACTTTCAGGGGGTGAAGTATGTCGTCGTGCCGGCCTTGCTCAAGTGTTTGCAGCAAGCCGAGGCCCGCGAAGACGTGCAGGCCGTGCAGCATCTCCGCATGCACAAAGTGCAGTACGAATTGCTGGCCGACCAGGCGCGGACCGCCGGCGTCCTGGAGCGAACCGTCGTGCTGGGCGATCCCCCACCCCAAGAGCAATCGGCCGACCTGGCCCGGCGGACCTCGGATTACGCCCCGCCCATGCCTCAGACTCTGGAGGACACCGGCCTGAATCGCACGCTGGCCGCCGAGCTGGTGTTGCGGGCGGTGTACAACTTGGGCCGACCCACCGGGCAGGAGCTATCCAAGCACATGTGCCTGGCCTACAAGCTGCTCGATCCGCTGCTCAAGGAGATGCGGAAAAGCGAGCTGCTTGAGGTCGTCGGCCAGCGGGGCCTGGGGGATGCCAACTACGAGTATGTGCTCAAGCAGCCCCGCGGTCGGGACGCCGCCCGCGATGCGATGGAGAAGACGGCCTACACGGGGCCGGCGCCGGTGACCTTCGCCTCGTACCTGGACTCGGTCAAGCGGCAGACGGTCAAGAATATGACGGTCACGCGACGGACGATCCGGCAGGCGTTTGAGGATTTGATTGTCGGCGAGGATGTGCTCAACCAGGTGGGGCCGGCGGTCAACAGCGGTTCGTCGATCTTCTTGTTTGGCTTTCCTGGCAACGGCAAGACCAGCATCGCCGAGCGGATCGCCCGGCTGATGGGCGATTACATTTACGTGCCGCAGGCGATCGAGGCCGACGGGCAGATCATCAAGGTCTACGACGAGGTGGTCCACCGCCCGCTGAATCCCGGGCCCGATGAGCCGGCGTTTGATCCGCGTTGGGTACGGATCAAGCGACCGGTGATTATTGTGGGCGGCGAGTTGATCATGCCGATGCTGGAGCTGACGTACAACGCGGCCGGCAAGTTTTATGAAGCCCCGATCCAGATGAAGGCCAACAGCGGCATCTTCATGATCGACGACTTTGGCCGCCAGCAGGTCCGGGCGGTGGACCTGTTGAATCGCTGGATTGTGCCGTTGGAGAAACGGTTCGATTATTTGACCACGCAGACGGGCCGCAAGCTGGAGATTCCCTTCGAGTTGCTGCTGTTGTTCAGTACGAATCTCGACCCCACGCAACTGGCCGATGAGGCTTTCTTGCGGCGGATCAAATTCAAAATCGAGATCCGCGACCCCGACATGTCGCAATGGCGGGCCGTCTGGGATTTGGTGTGCCGCAATCGAGGCGTCGAACTCGACGATTCGGGCTTGCAGTACATGCTGGAACGTTGGTTCAAGCCCTGGGAACGCCCGCTGCGGATGTGCCAGCCCCGCGACATCCTGCTGCAAATGGATAACATCGCCCGTTACAACATGGAACGCTTGACCTTCAGTCCCGACCTGATTGACGCCGCCTGCGAGAGCTATTTTGTGAACCAGCAGGACGGCAAGAACTTCGGCGCCGCGGTGCAATTGACGTAATGGCCGAAGCCGCCCGGCGGGCTGTTCAGGTGCTGGCCGTGACGCGGCGCGACCGCTTACCGGTGGTGAAGTGAGCGGTCGCCGTGGGGTGCTCGTGTTCCGTTGGACCGAAGACCCGCCGCACGAACTCGGGCGGCAAGAAGGCCATGTTGGCGATGATCATCACCATGCCGAAGGTGACCATCCCCAGACACAGGCCGATGCCCACATGCAGCAGCACGGCCAGCACCAGCATCAGGGGCCGTGTCAATCGCGGCCAGATCAGCACGCAGTAAAAGATCTCCCAAATCACCGTGCCGTGGCTGATCATGGCCAACAGCCAGGGCGAGTAGGCCAACCAGGTCATGTCCAAGGTTTGGTATTGGCCGTTGCCGAAGGCCATCCACATGGCGTGACCTTCCCACCAGGCATCGCCCAGCAGCTTGGAGATCCCCGCCACGAAGTACACCAGGCACAGGTGGACCTGCATCAGCCGAATGGCCACCGTCGTGCCGCTGGTGGCGACTACGGACGATGCCAGCTTGCCGCGTCGACTGGCCCACCAGGCATCCAGCGAGTACCGCGCCCCGGCCGGACCCAGGCACAGGTACAACGTCAGGAAGGCGTTGATCTGGTCGAGCCCAAACAGGGCGAATGGCGCCCGATGCGCGTAGGAAACGACCGCGACGAAGGCCAGCACGCTGACAATCCGTGTGAACAGACCCAGCGTCAGTGAAGCGAAAATCGCCAGGCAAGTCAGGTGCGCCGCCCACAGGCTGGCCGGCGACTGATCGACGTACCACCAGAAACTGGGCTTGGGCCACACATCGGGCAGGTCCTCGGGCGTGCTGTACACGGCCGAGACCGCCGACGCGTTGAGCCAGGCATTCGGGCCGAAAAAGGCCTCAAGTTCCAGGCTCCACACCAGGTGCGTGTACAGCAGCATCAGGCCCGTCAGAATCCGCACCAGCGAGAGCGTGGCGGGATCGTTGGGGCTGAACCAAAAGCGATTCCACCCCGACCACAGGCCGTGGCCCAACGTCGCGAGATAGTCGGTGATGGCGCGAAACATGATTCCAAGGGGTTGAGTGAACTCGGCCGGCGATCGGGTGGGGAGCCGCGCTCAACGACCGGTGGCACGATTCTTTTTCGAAGTGTTGTGTAGGCACCCCTGGGCGGCGTGTCGCCAACCCCGACAATGTTCACAACTCCTCGGCCACCGGGGTTGCGGGGCCTGCGGTGCTGGGAGTTATGGGTTCCGGAGTTACGGGTTCTGGGGTTATGGGCTCGGGAGTTACGGGTTCGGGCACGGTTGACTCGGGCGATCGGTTGGGCCGCGGAGCCAGCCGGCCGGTATCAAATTCAAAGCCTTGGGCCGTACGAGTCATGGTCCCCAGCCACCGCCGTTCGCGGAGCATGGGGTCGTCCAGTTTCACACCGTCTCGGGCGTGTTCCAACCAAGGCACCAGCCACAACTGTTCCACCAGAATCACCCGGCGGGCATCGTAACGTTCCAGCAAATGGAAGGCATACGAGCCCAGGATCTCGCGGTGCAATCCCTCGACCAACGAGCTTGCCGGCGGTCGCGGTTTGACGAACGGATCGCGGGCCTCGGGCGGGGGC
>JBJHDE010000325.1:0-6629 GCA_050486385.1 Planctomycetales bacterium
CTTCCGTTGTCCATCCCGGCGGCAATGCTGCTGGTGATCTTCCAGTTCATCACATGGATCCCACCAGAGAGTATTACCAGCGGCCGAATGACTTCTGTAAGTCGGGATATACTTGAGTTCGCGTTGACCATCGGAGTGCTGCCAGACGACCTCGGCCAAGTCCGGGATTCGCCGAACAGCGACCCTTCGAACTACAAGGATTCTTGGGGACGACCCCTCATTTATCACCGCGTCTCCGATGATCGCTTCAAACTGACAAGTTATGGGGCCGACGGTGTGCCGGGTGGCCCTGACAGGTCATCGGACATCGTGCAGGAATTCTCGATCGATTTTGATGCAGGGGAGCTGCGACCGGTTTTGTCGCCTGCCTCGTGAGGCTTTTCAAAGCTGGGGAAAAAACTGCGGCACGGCCAGAAGGACGACGGATCCCTGCGCAACACTTCGAACAAAGTGCATGGCGCTGGTGGCTTGTCCACCAGTGTGTGGCGCAGTCGGATCGTGCTGGCCCTGTTGCCCGTGTTCGAGGAGCTTGGCGACCATTGGACTTTCACGCCCGCCCCGACACAATCGAGCCGTTCGACCGGGATTCCTCCGGCGACTCACCATCTTCCACCTTGGACCAGGCACCATGATTGACGGTTCCGGCGAACTGGAAACAGAGCCACGCGAGTCGCACAAGCAGCGGCTGGGGAAGTACGAGTTCGAACGGCTGCTGGGCCGCGGCCGGACAGGTGAAGTGTGGCTGGCCCGGGATACGGTGGCCAACCTGCCCGTGGCCCTGAAAATGTTGCCACGGGAGTTGCGGCACAGTGACCAGGCGCGAGAGCAGCTCCGCAAGTCGTTCCAGCGGGTGCGTGCCTTCCGCCACGAGTTTATCTGCGGCTGCCGCGATCTGGTGCTCGACGATCTCGCCGGCGACTTCCTGGTGATGGACTACTTTGACGGGCGGACACTCGCGGACTTCCGTCGGGCGTATGTCGCCCAGCACGGGTCGATGCCCGTGGAGGAAGTCGTGCGGCTGCTCACACCCGTGGCGTCGGCCCTGGACGCCGCGCATGTCTGGGGCCTGCTGCACCGCGACATCAAGCCGAGCAACATCCTGGTCAGCGACGATGGCCAGCGGGTCGGGGTGACCGACTTTCAGTTGGCGGCCGAGGTCAGCACGGCGGTCTGGCGTCACACGCATGCCAAGGTCGATCTGTCGGGGTCGTATCCCTATCAGGCGCCCGAACAGCTTCGCGGGACCCGCGCCAGTGCGAAGACGGACCTGTATGCCCTGGCGATGGTGGCTTACGAGTTGCTGGCTGGGGAGTTGCCCTATCAGGCCGACTCGTTTGAGCACTGGAAGGGCATTGTTTGCGATCCCCAGGCCACCTTGCCGGCGATTGAGGGGCTCGCTGCGACCACGTTCGCGGCCCTGGCGACGGGACTGAACGGAGACCCGACCGCTCGTCCCGCCAATTGCGGTGTATTCGTCCAATCGCTTCTTCCGTCGCCGGCAAGCGCACGAACATCGTCAACCCCCGAGCCGCAAGTGGCCAACCCACCGCAGTTGTGGTCGGATGTGGCCGAGGACTGTCAAGCGTTCTGGCAGGCCCTTGAATCCGACCAGGAGGAAAGAATTTGGCTGCAAGCCCGCATCGAGCAGTTGCCGCGCTGGCAAAAGGCCGCCCTGGCCGGCTGTGGGCCAGCCCAGCTTCTCATGGGCGCGTGTTGTGAACATGGTGTGGGTGTCTCTCAGGACGTTCGCAAGGCGATGCGGTGGTACCGGCAGGCCGCTGATTCAGGTGACGCCAACGCGATGGTTTGCGTTGGCTCGCTGTATTCTCGGGGGCTGGGCGTGGACCGCGACATGAACGAGGCGTTGCGGTGGTATCGCAAGGCGGTTGATTCTGGCAGCTCTGAGGCGATGTGCTTGCTTGGGGCGTCGCATCGTGATGGTGCGGGGACCGACCGCGATTTGAATGTCGCGATGTGGTGGTTCCGCAAAGCCGTCGAGGCGAACAACACAGCGGCGATGTGGCTCATCGGCGTGTTGTATCGTGATGGTCAAGGCGTGGACCAGGACTATGGCGAGGCGATGCAGTGGTTCCGCAAAGCCGCGGATCAAGGCAACGCATCCGCACTGTGGAACATTGGCGTGCTGTATCGTGATGGCTCGGGCGTGGACCAAGACTACGGCGAGGCGATGCAGTGGTTTCGCAAAGCCGCGGACCGGGGCAACGCATCCGCAATGTACTTGATTGGCGATTTGTATCATCATGGCTTGGGCATGGATCAGGACTCTAGCGAGGCGATGCTGTGGTTTCGCAGAGCCGCCGAGGCGGGTAGCGAAGCAGCGATGTGTGGCATAGGCATTTTCTATCGTGATGGCATAGGCGTGGACCAGGACTATGGCGAAGCGATGCATTGGTTTCGCAGAGCCGCCGAACAGGGCAGCACGGACGCGATGTGCGGTATAGGCATTTTCTATCGTGACGGCCAGGGCGTGGACCAGGACTACGGCGAGGCGATGCAGTGGTTCCGCAAAGCGGCCGATGCGGGTGACACGGACGGCATGTGTTGCGTGGGCACGTTCTATCGTGATGGACTGGGTGTGGATCAGGATGGTGGCAAGGCGAAGCAGTGGTTTCGCAAAGCGGCTGATGCAGGCAACGCACAAGGGTTGAGTTGCCTTGGCGGGTTGTATCGTGATGGGCAGGGCGTGAACCGCGACCTTGGCGAGGCGATGTGGTGGTTTCGTAAAGCCGCGGAGGAGGGTAGTTCAGACGCAATGTGTTGCATCGGCATGCTCTATCGTGATGGGCAGGCCATACGCCGCGACTTGGGCGAGGCGATGCAGTGGTTTCGCAAGGCGGCCGATGCGGGCAATTCATACGCGATGGCTTGTATTGGCGGTTTGTATCGTGATGGCTTGGGGGTGAGTCAGGACTACGGCGAGGCGATGCAGTGGTTTCGTCAAGCCGCGGATCGAGGTAACGCCGAGTCGATGTTTTGCGTTGCCATGTTGTATCGTAGTGGTCTGGGTGTAGATCAAGACTATCACGAGGCGATGCAATGGTTTCGCAAAGCCGCCGACGCCGAGTTTGTCCCAGCGACGATTTGCTTGGGCGAGTTGTATCGTGAGGGTCAGGGCGTGGATCAAGACCCTGAAGAGTCGATGCAGTGGTTTCGTCAAGCCGCCGAGGCGAGTAACTCAAACACAATGACTCTTATCAGCTCAATGTATTTCAGTGGCCAGGGCGTAAAACGCGACTACCTCAAGGCGCTCTGGTGGTTCTGGCAGGGGCTCTTGGGGACGAATCCTGTCGGCTCCCTCTTGATTTACCTTTTTCGTTATTTCGCGATTCCAGTGCTGGTGCTGTGGTTGCTGAGTTTCCTGCTGAGATTTCTCTGATCGACTGTCGCTGCACCTGCAACAGGACTCGTCCTCGGAACAAGGTGTTCTCGGGGCCGTCGAGCAGGCACGGCGCCTGTGGAACTTTGGGTTGGAGAGAGTCTGGTCGACGGTATCGATCTGCCAGTCGTCGCTGACCTTGCCGCGAGTGGTTGCGACCGGCCACGGCGGACTTTTACTGTTCCCTATAAAAGTTTACGAACAAGCCAAGAGGCACCGGGAAACTCAGGACGGCAAATGGGTTGAACCGCGAAGACGCCAAGAGCGCGAAGACGATATACCCCACCTTCGCGGTCTTTGCGGCTTGGCGGTTCGTTCTCCTGATTCCGACAGTCCGTGCCCGATCCTCTGATCAATTGCCTGTTTCCTACTAAGACTTGGGAATGGGACCGGTGGCACGACAAAAATTTCGAAGTGTTGCGCAGGGATCAACAAGTCTTGCAGCCCTCGAAACGAGCCTGGACTTGATCGTCAACAGTTCCGCGCCCTCGTCCTCCGCGTCTCCGCGCCTCCGCGTGAACTCAAGAAAACCGAGCATGTGGAGCGTGGTGGCTTCGGCCGCTCCTCGCACAGATCGTCGACAGGCACTGCCGGCACGACTATCGTTCGCCGTGTTGCGCAGGGGCCGGCAGGCGGCACTATCCGACTTAACCACACACTGGTGGACAAGCCACCAGTGCCACAAACTTCGTTCGAAGTAGTGTGCAGGGACCAGCGGAGCCGCTCCGAGATTTTTGGCTCTCCAACTTCAACGCTGTGGGTGGTTGTTCGTGCCGTTCGAAACCCGTCAACGGTCCCAACGTTGATACTGTTCGAACCGCCGGATCGTCAGTGGCACTCTGGGCGGGGGGTCGAATTGAACACTGGCGGACGGCAGGAGGCGGAGCGTGGAGTCCCAATACTCGCGAAATCGGCTGCCCGAGAGCAACTGCCGCTGCACGTGACTGGCGGGGGCGAGAAACTCGATCCGTGGCAGCTCGTCGGTATTCAGCGGCACACCTTCACGACGCGGCCAGCGACCCGCCAACAGGTCGAGCAGTTGTTCGGCCTGATTCAAGTAGGGATCGTTCCCCGGCAACATTTCGCGGGCGGCGAGTCGTCGGTTGACGGCATCCAGCGACACCTGCAACGGCTGATCGCTGGCAACCAGGGCCGCCAGGGGATAGGGCGCATGAAAGTGGCCCCACCACAAATCGACATAAGGAAACTCGGCGGCCAGGCTATCGGCAATCAGCTCCCATTCACGTTGCCCCACCTGCCAGACCGGCACCCACTGACAGAACAGCCCCCCCGGAGCCAGCCGCGCGCGGACCGCGCGAAAGTGTTCGACCGTGTAAAGGTATCCCGTGCGGCTTTCCCACGGCACAAACAAATCGGCAATGATCACGTCGTACTGCTGCGGATCGCGTCGCAACAGGTGGCGGGCATCGCCCACGCGGACCGTCACCCGCGGATCGTTCAAAACATCGAAGTTGGCTTCGGTGAACCAGCGGGCGGCTTCCACGACTTCGGGGATCAGCTCGGCCACCACGATCTGCTCGACCTCGGGGTGCAGCAGGGCCTCGCTGGCGGTGATGCCGGTGGCCAGGCCCAGGAAAAACACCCGACGCGGTTGGGGATGCAGGATCAGCGGCAACCGCGATTGGCGGCGTTCGCTGATGGCGCTGGCGGTGGAACCCATGCCGTAATGCACATTCTGCCGCAGACGTAAACTGGCCGGTCGCCCCCGCGAGGCCGCCCGCTCAACCACATCGGTCCAGCCGTAGGGACCGGCCCAACGTTGCACCAGCACCTCGCCGGGGCGAACCACCGCGAGCGTGGCGGGAACCAGTATCACGACCAGCAGCAACGCCGCCGCAGCCGGGGCTCCCCACCAGATGCGGCCTCGGCTGGCGGGGCTCAACAACCAGAAACCCGCCACAAAGTCCACGGCCGCCACCAGCGCAAATCCACCCCACAACCCCAACAGCGGCATCACCACAAAGCCCACGCTTGCCGCACCGGCTGCGCCCGCCAAGGCGTTGATCGCCGTCAAGCGGCCGACCACCCGGCCGGTATCGCGGGCGTCGGCACACACCGCCCGCCAGGCCACCGGCAGGGCGACGGCCAACAGCACAATGGCTGGGCCCACCACCAGCAGCACCAGGCCGGCGGCTCCCAGCAGATAAACCGCAAACGAATCGTGTCGAGGAAAGTAGGTCAGGCCCCGCAGCCACACCAGCAGCACGACCGAGAGGCACACCGCCACGGCACCGGCCAGCAAGGCCCCACCGGCCAGGACCCGCGGACTCAGCCGGGCTTGCAACCAGGCCGCCAACAGCGTGCCCGCCGACAGCGCCAACAGAAAGGAGGCCACGACCATGCCAAATGTGTACGAGCTGTTATGAAACATCAGGGCGAACAGGTCCGTGTACAGGACCTCAAGGCCCAAGGTGCAAAAGCCCGACACGCCCGCCACGACCAGCCACAGTCCCGTTTGGGACGAACTGACTTGTTCCCTGGGCGGTGCAGTGGCCGTGGGCGGCGTTTGCGGGAGCATCGTGCGACCCAGGACGATGGCCACCAAGCCGATCGCCACGCTCAGGCCAATGGCCAGGGCACTGCTGGCGGTCATGCCGACCCGACCCAACAGCACGAAGGTGGCCAGCAAGACACCCAGAAAGGCCCCCAGCGTGTTGATGCTGTAGGCTACGGTCGGCAACTGCAAAAGGGCCGCGCCCGGCCAACGCAAACCCTCGATGGCCTGAGCCAGCAGCGGCAGCGTCGCTCCCAGACAAATCGAGGTGGGCAGCAACAGCACGAAGGCCAACAGCGGCTCGACGCCGGGCGTCTCGCGGACCACCGGCCAGTGGGCCAGCCAATCCTCCAGCCACCACCAGGCGGCCAGCGGAGCCAAGGCCGTCAGGCCCGCCAGCAACTCGACAATGCCGTAGCGGACCAGCGGTCGGCCATGGCGGCTGGCGGCTCCGGCCAACCAGTAACCCACGGCCAGGCCCACAAAGAAGGCCGTCAGCACCACCGAGGCCGCCTGCGCCGTTTGGCCAAACAGCAACCCCATCTGCCGGGCCCACACAATCTGATACACCAGGGCCACCGTCCCCGAGATCAGGAACAGCCCCAGAATGCCCAGCACCAGCAGCCACCGCTGCGACGAAGGATTCACACCCACCTCCGTGTAACGCGCCATTAGAAATGTCCCCTTAAGCGACCAATAGAAATGTCCCGTGGCATC
>JBJHDE010000326.1:0-6599 GCA_050486385.1 Planctomycetales bacterium
GGGAGCCGCAAAAATAACCTGACCAGTCGGGTCGGTGGCGTTCAGCGGGCTGTTGCCCACCCGGCGGTAGAGGTTGGTATCGCCCGCGGCGAAGCCCAGGGGGTCTTGGCTGATCCACTGGGCGGTGGTCGGGTCGTAGAAGCGGGCGCGGCTATAGAGCAGGCCGGTCTCGGCGTCGTCGTGCTGGCCAACGTAGCCGAAGCCAAGGTGGCTGATGACCTCGGCAAAATCTTCGCCCGGCGACCACTGCTTGGTTAAGCCCGGTCGGCCGAACGGGTCAAATGCCCGGGTCAGGATGAGGTCGGGGTTCCAGGTGACATAGTCGGTAACGTTCGGCGCATTTTATGCGAAAGCATCAAATCATGACTTTAACCAAAAAATAGATAAAAACTAACAATGCCGAAAGAGCTAAAGATCGACTGAGTATTTTTTCAATCCAAAAGTTTGTAACGCTGCCGGTTCGCAAATACCGACCTCCATTTTCCAATGCTATTGCACCAAACAATAGTATAACTGCGACTATAAGAATGTCGATGTGTTTCATTCGCCACCTCGCAAAAAGTCACCCACGTAGTAAAGGCCACTTGCGGTTCCAACCGTTATTCCAACGGATATCGACTGCGTGAACCAATCAATAGCCGGATCGAAGATCAACCCATTACGCCCCATGTTTCTCGGGATGATGTCATTGAATGGGGTGCCCATACGGTAACTACCTTTGATATAGCTGCTGACGACAGTTGGGTGAAACATTTGAAGGGAAAACCGGCCGCCGCCAAAAGTTTCTCCGACATCTTGCAAAAACAATCTTCCGTTTCGCATCTGGTTGGGCGTAGCCATATCTCCCAGCCTTTGCAGGGCACGATGTTGAGCATTGATGGTTTGTCGTCCCCACCACTGAAGAAACCCACTGGCGTTCGGGTCGACTCGTTTTACCCATACTTCGCCGAATCGTCGTACTTGTACACCAGGGAAACTGGTTTGCCAAAGTGAGTCGCTTCCGCTCGCTCGAGCAGTTGGTTGGCCACCCAGCCCTCGTCCCAGTAGGCCGCTGCCGTGCAGCATGCGGTTTACGATGTTGTGTTTGCCTAGGTACTGGGTGGCCAGCTTGGCGATGTCGCGTCCGCCGTTAAACACCCCGCCCACGGCGCTCAGAACCGCGAGTTGCAGGGCCTCGCCGGCGGGGTCGTTGGCGTAGCGAACCCACGGGGCCTGGTTGGTGCCACTCAACCAGTGGATTGTATCAAACGCCAGCTTGTCGGTCGCCCCGACCGCTAGCGAGCCGGCCACCCATCGGCCGCCGACACCCAGGCCCAAGGCTCGCGCGCCCGCGGCCCCCCACAGGTAGGCCTTGATTGAGACTGGGGCGCCCACCACGGCGATGGCCGCGTGACCATACAGCTCGCCCCAGAAGAGATCCGACTCGATCGCTGCCATGTGCCGATCGCGTTGGGCCTGCGTGTCCGGCCCCCAGGCACTGGCTGGCAGGGCATTCAAGGCGGCGGCATCCTCGGCGTGACTGTAGGCGGAACTCAGGTGGAACCCCGCCAACGTGCCCAAGAACCCGCCGAAGGCCCCGATCAGGAAGGGAGCCGCAAAAATAACCTGACCAGTCGGGTCGGTGGCGTTCAGCGGGCTGTTGCCCACCCGGCGGTAGAGGTTGGTATCGCCCGCGGCGAAGCCCAGGGGGTCTTGGCTGATCCACTGGGCGGTGTGGGGATCGTAGAAGCGGGCGCGGCTATAGAGCAGGCCGGTCTCGGCGTCGGAGTGCTGGCCGACGTAGCCGAAGCCGAGGTGGCTGATGACCTCGGCAAAATCTTCGCCCGGCGACCACTGCTTGGTCAGCCCGGTCGGCCGAACGGGTCAAGCTGCTTCACGACGGCATTGATACCAAGCCTGATAATCTCGAACTGTCTCTGCTGTACAACTGCGGATGTCGGCAAGATGCAGCTTGAGTCTGTTTCCCAGTTCAGGTAGCGAGTCCTCGACACCACCGGCAAACAGTTCCTGCCGAAGCTGCATGACTTTCTCGATACTTCTGAGACTCATGCCGGGATAGATTTGCGGCACAATAGGCTCGGTTCCCCCATTGCTAATGAACTCGATAAACGGTTCAAGATAAACGTATTGTTCGCGCCGTTCCAGCTCACTGTTTTCAATACGTAGTAACACACCGAGCGCCGTTGCAAACGGATTCCACGCAACATCAATTCGAAGGTCATCTTGCCGATACTTTGCAACGATGTATGAATCACGTGGGCCACCATTCACAGCGCAGACGCCCACGGCATGCATATTAAAGTCAGCTTCAAGAAACGAGAAATGTTCCGCCACCAGGACTGCGAAGGCATCAATGTCTCTTTGTGGAATGCTCATGACACTCGCTCCTCGCGATGATTACTACTGGCCAAACGGAGCGTAAACTCCCCAACGGTGAAGAGACCTGTTCTCAAGGCCATAGAACGGGCTTGTTCTGCTTCAGGTTCGCGACGATCTGTTCCGGGTTGTGCCGCCTACGAGGCTTTATCGACATCTGAGAACTCTCCAATCCGGGCCCGAAGCGGGCCCCTATAGACTCTCATGGCACATGGTTCAGGTTTTGGGGGGCAGGCCACCGTGAATGACGGGAAGGAGGACCAATCCAGCGACGAGCACTCATCCCGGTGGCGAATCGAGCAGTCATGCCAATCGCGTGACAAGCCGCAGTTAGAAAGTGTGATATTGGATCTCCCACAACGGTTACTCTGATGGCCTTGTCGGGGCGTGAGCGCTAGGGCCTGGGGGGTTTTTAGATGGGAGTTTGCTGGTCGCGGGTCGACGCTGCATCCAGCGAGCTGAATCGCTCGTAGAGGACTTCGAGGTACTGTTCGGCCTCGTCCAGGGGCATGGTCAAGGGGGGGCTGATGCGAATCACGCGACCGGCCAAGGGGCCCAGCAGGTGAATGGCCCGGCCTTGGGCATCGCCCCGGTAGCAGGCCGCGACCGCGGCATGGGCGACCTGTTCGGCGGACAGTTCCCCCACGGCGGCACATTCAATGCCCCACACACTGCCCTCGCCACGCACGCGGGCGACGCTGGGCAGATCGGCCTGCATTCGCACCAGGTGCCGTTCGATGAGTTCGCCCAACTGGCGGCCTTGGCCAACAATGTCGCTCGTTTCGAAGGCGTCCAGCGTGGCGATCACGGCGGCGGCGCTGAGCGGATTGCCGCTGAAGGTGTCCGAGAGTTCGCCGTAGGTCAGGCTGCCGAACACTTCGGCCGGGCCCACGGCCGCGGCCACGGGAATGCCGTTGCCCAGGCCCTTGCCCAGGATAACCACATCGGGCTCCAGCCCATAATGCGTGAAGGCGTACATCGCCCCGGTGCGGCCGAAGTTCGATTGGACTTCGTCCAGCAGGAACAGCAGGTCGTGCTCGCGGCAGAACTGCTGCAAGAGCTGCAAGTATTCGGGCTGCGGGTGATACGAGCCCCCGCCACCCAGATAGGGCTCGGTGATCAAGCAGCACAGCCGGTCACCTTCAGTTGCGGCAATCGATTCGAGTTCCTGGCGGAAGCGGCTCAGGTCGAGCGGTTCGCGTCGCCGCTGGACGTCGAGACATTCTTCGTGGGGGAAACCGATGAACCGCACCCGCGGGTCGCGGTCTGGGCAATGCTCGTCGCCCGTCACGGCGTTGGCCAGGCCCTTTTTGCCGTGGAATCCGCGTCGTGTGGCCAAGATGACATCGCGCCCGGGCCGGTGAGCCAGGGCGGCCCACAGGGCCTTTTGAATGGCCTCGCTGCCGCTGGCCGACCAGGCGACGGTTTCCATGCGCTGGCCACCGGGCTGGGCCCGCAGATTGGCGATCAGCCGCCGCGAGGCCTCGACTTCAAGTTCCGAAATCGCGTTGTAGCTGGTCAGCGGCGACATCGCCAAATACTCGCCTTCCACGCCCGCGGTGGCCCGGCCCAGCAGCTCGTCGACCCGGGCCCACCAGCTTGCCGGATTATGCCCCAAGTTGGCCACCAGCACGCCACTGGTGAAATCCGCCAGGCGGCGTCCTTCGGGTGTCCAGTGGTAGCTGCCCGCGCTCTTGGCGATGACGGCCATCGAGGGCGTCTTGGTTCGCAGGCCGCGGGGTTCCAGTTGGGCGGTCTGGCGGCGGAGGTCGTTCGAACGGTCTTCGCCGGGGTGTTCAATCGCGACGGGACGGGTCAACGAGGTCGGGGGCATCGAGGGCTCCAGAGCAGGAATCATCGGAAAGTGCGGGATCAGCTTCAAAATGGCCTGCCGGTCGCCGGCTGACAAGCACACCCCGCGGGGCTGGCGGAGGCCTGGTGTCAGGCAGCCGTCAGCCGTCGGAGGCGTCGCCCTGGTCGGACTCGCCTGATTCGATGTCGACGCTCGGCGAATCGTCGGGGCCAGCGTTTCGAGGCGGTTCCAACCGGTGCAGCTCGACCAGACACCGCCGGACGGTTTCAAGATCGCCCACAATCACGAAGTTGCGGAAGTGGTAGTCGCCCGGGGCGATGCCGTGCTGGCGGTCTTGCAGGCGGAACACGCAGTTCCACTTGACCACCCGCTCGGCCTGGAAGCGGAATCGCCCGTAGCCGGCGTGTTCGAAGCCGGGCGAAGGCTGATCGGGCGAGTAGACGCCCATGGCGTGCTGGCCGTTTTCGGTGGCCAACACGACCGGTCGCGGTTGTTCGCCGGGGCCATCGGACAGCGGTTCGAGGGTGCCGGTCGAGGGCTCAAACGCCCAGAACCTGGCGAAGTCGGGCGGCATGTAGCCGGTGACCGCCTCGAACTGGGCGTAGGTGTGCCGCTCGCCCAGGGGCAGGTGGAAGCACACATCGTAGCGGATTACGTGCTCCAGGTGTTTGTGGCCGATTGTCACCCGCTTGGTGAGCAGGTGATTCGACAGTTTGGTGGTATTCTTGGCGGGGTTGCCGAACGACAGTTCGTCGGGGGCCAACCAGAAGGCCATTTGCGTGGTGGTCTGCAACCAGTGGGGGCCGGCGATTTTGTGCAGCAGTCGACTGGTCGAGGTCGGCCCGGTGTGATCGCGGCGGCTGCCGGCCTCGGTGGGGTTGAAGGTCTCGGGGGTGAAGGGGGCATCGACGTCGAAGTTCGATGCGCTCTGCAACTGGCGACCGTGGTCGAGGGTGTCGATGAACTCGCGGCCGTCGTAGGTCAGGCTGTCGATGGCCCCGGCCAGCCGGGTGGTGGTGCGAATCACAATCTCCGAGTCGCCGGCGGCCGCGCGGATGGTGGCATCGCCATCGGGCCTCGGATCGGGGTCGGCGGCCCCCAGCGACGCGCCGCTGGCTAAGGTCAGCAGGGCCGCCAGATGGGCGAGTCGCGTTGCGGTGGAAAGGTCGAACATTTGGAGAAGCCGTCGGGTGGGGGTGTCGGGTGTCCCCTGACTTTCGATGATTGGCCGGCGATTGTCCAGGTAAGCGCCAGGTCGGAGCAGGCCCAGGGTCGGGGCGGGCCCTATGGCTGGGCGGCTGGTGAAGCCTCCTTGCCGTGAACATCCCGCAAAGGCGGCACAACCGGCTTGCGGGGCGGCAGGTGTTGACTAGCATGGTGTTCATTGGACCGGTTCGCAGGATGGCCCCGCGGCGGCTGGTCCCCCTGAGGCGTGTGATGGCCTGCGCACCCCGACGTCGCCCTCGCACGATGTGTCTCGCAATCGCCACAAACTTTGGGGAGTAGTCAACCATGGAATGGTTAGAATCCTGGCCCAGTCCGGGCGTGTGTCAGTTAGCCCGATCCCAGGTGGTCGAGCGACGCTGGTGGCGACGAGGACGGCACGAGCCCAGCATCATCTGGTTGCTGGCTCACGACGGCGAGGCGGCATTGATTGATGCCCCATTTGGCCGCGAAGACGCCACCGAGGTGCTGCCACGTGTACGCGGGTATCTGGCCGAACACCAGCTTCGCATGAAGTACGTGACGGCCTCGACGTTGGACCCGGCGCATGCCGCGGGGCTGGCGGCAACCCTGGCCGAGTTCCCCGACGCTGGCTTTGTTTATCCGGCGGCGTGGCGGCATCGGCTGCGTCCCAGCTTGTTCCGGCCAACGGCTTTCAGCCGCGCCGAGTTGAACGCCTGTTGGGACCATCCCCAGCAAGTGGCCTACGAGTCCAGCGTGGCACTCGACCTGAGTGGCGAACCGCTGCTGGCTTTCGATACCCCGCTGCGTGGGCTGACCGATCAGGTGGTCGTGTTCCGCGGCGTGGCCCTGTCGCCAGAAAGCATGATCGAGGCCGAGGCCCTGGCGACCAACGGTTCGCCCTCGTCGGTACATGATGGCGCGACCGAGGATGCCGTGACCCGACTCAGTCAACTTGGCCAGCAACACGGCTACACGATCCACTCGGTTGCCACGGTCGAAGGCCGTTCGCCGGTGGTGCCGCTTAAGGTGTGAATTTCACACGCCTACTGATCACTGCGCAAGCTTTCGAACAGTGTAGAAATCAGACGGCTTGACCCGTGCTGTCAAAGCTCGCTGGGCAAACCACCCGCGAGTCACGCGACCCAGTCGGCATGGACTGTTGGAATCAGGAGAACGAACCGCCAAGACGCGAAGAGCGCAAAGTTGGGGCACGACATCTTCG
>JBJHDE010000327.1:0-6584 GCA_050486385.1 Planctomycetales bacterium
GTCGAACCGCTGGTGCAGGTGCAGGGCCTCTCGAAGCGGTACGGACGGGAACACGGCATTGCCGGCGTGGACCTCGAACTCCGTCAAGGGCAGATGTTGGGCCTGGTGGGCCCCGACGGGGCCGGAAAGAGCACCGTTCTCCGCTGCGTGGCGGGGGTGCTGCGTCACGATTCGGGCAGGATCACGGTGCTGGGCACCTTGGTGGATTCCGCGCGGTCGGCCGATCGCATCAAGGGCCAACTTGGCTTGATGCCCCAGGGGTTGGGAAACAATCTTTATCATGATCTGTCGGTCGAGGAGAATATCGACTATTTCGCCCAACTTCACCGGATATCGCCCAACGAACTCGCCCAGCGGAAGCACCAGTTGCTCGAGGTCACGGGGCTCGAAGACTTTCAACGCCGTACCGTGAAACAGCTTTCCGGCGGCATGAAGCAGAAGCTGGCCCTGATCTGCACGCTGATTCACCATCCCCCGTTGCTGCTCTTGGATGAACCGACCACCGGGATTGATCCGGTTTCGCGGCGCGATTTCTGGTCGATCCTGACCCACTTGGTGGCCGAGCGGTCGATGACGGCGATGATCTCGACTGCGTACCTCGAGGAGGCCTCGTTCTTGGATCGGCTCGCCCTGCTGGTCGATGGAAAGGTCCTTGACCAGGGAAGCCGCGACGAGGTGCTGGCCCAGGCCCACGAGGTCAAAATCGGCATCAAGACTCCTGAACAACTTGCGGTGCTGGAGCGACTGCAACCGCACTTCCGCCAGGTCCAGATCATGGGGACCGAGATCCAGGCCCTGGTCGAAGCCGACGATCCGGACTCGGCCAAACAGAAGGTCGCCGAAGTGGTCCAGGATCTGGAGATTGAGGAGCTTCACACACTTCAGGTCGACCTGGAGGACGTGTTGGTGAGCCTGATGCTCCGCCGTGACGGCCGGCCTGAGCCCAACGTTCCGGAACCGCCCGCGACGGGTCACGAACAGGCGGATTCATGGAAAGGATGGGCCAGCCGACTGCTGCGGCGGGTTGGGCTGAGCGGTTCGGATTCCCGGCGGGCGACCCCCGAGCCGCCACCCTTGAGTGAATTGATTCGCCCGCGGCCCCAAGACACCGACGCGATGGAGGAAGCCGAGGCCGCCATCGAGGCGGAACAACTGGTGTGCGAGTTCGGCGATTTCCGAGCCGTCGACGACGTCAGCTTCTCCGTTCCCTCGGGCGAGATCTTCGGCCTGCTGGGACCCAACGGGGCCGGCAAGACGTCGGTCATTAAGATGTTGACCGGATTGCTCCGGCCGACGCAAGGCTCGGGGCGCGTGGCGGGGGCGGATATTCATGGCGTTCCGCTGCACGTGAAGCAAAGCATTGGCTACATGGCCCAGACCTTCTCGCTGTATCCCGACTTGACGGTCGACGAAAACATCTCACTGTACGCCCATGTGTACCGCGTGCCTCGTGGCGAGGTGCGAGAGCGCTGTCGCTGGGTGGTACGGCTGGCGGGGCTTCAGGGGCTGGAACATAAACGGGCCAATGCGCTGCCCATGGGGACTCGTCAACGCATGGCTTTGGGCTGCGCGTTGGTGCATCGCCCCAGGGTCGTGTTCCTCGATGAGCCAACATCCGGAGTCGACCCATTGGGGCGACGAGCCTTCTGGGAGATCCTTGTCCGCCTGGCACGGGAATGGAGTGTAACGTTGTTGGTAACGACGCATTACATGAGCGAGGCCGAACACTGCGACCGGCTGGCCTTGATGCACAACGGGGCGCTGATTGCACAGGGCACGCCCGGCGAGCTGCGCGAGGATCTGGCGTCGACGGCGGGCGTGCCCCTGCTGGTGGAAACCGACCAACCCGTACGAGCCCTCGAAATTCTTCAAAGCAGTGGTTACCGCGATGCGGTGCTGCAGGGACGCTCGGTCCGGCTGCTGTCGCGGAGTCATGACGAGGACGCCAAGAGTCTGCGTGAAGCCCTGCGGAGCCGTGATGTCGCGGTCCGAGAGCTCCGCCAGGATCAGGTCTCGGTGCAGGATATGTTTGTGCATCACGTGACGGCGGCCGATCCTGCCAAGCAGCCCGAGACCGTTTGATCCCGGACTGGCAAGGTGATTGCTGGCTGCTTCGATGGCCCCGGAACAGGGACGGAGTTGGAGGGCCGAGCCGGGCCGTTGGCAAGCACTGCTGGCCGCGTCGCCTGCTCGCCCGATCGCGTTCAACACGTATAACAATCGATAGGTGGCCGCGAAAGACACTAAACAATTGTGGCCAGCATCTGGCCTCGTCCGACAGGTTCCGTTGAACCCGGGGTGGGAACTCTTTTGCAAGGATCAGTCGTGGCCGTTATGAACCTTCATCGCATTCGAACCTTGGTCATCAAGGAATCTCGCGAGATTCTCAGGGACCGGCTGTTCTTTGGGCTGGCGTTGGTGGTTCCGCCAGTGCTGATGCTGGTGCTGGGCTACGGATTGACCACCGATATCGAGGACATCCCGATCGCGATCCTGGACGAGGACCGCACACCGCTGAGTCGCGAGTACGCTCACAAGTTCATCGCATCGCGGTACTTCGACTTTCGGGGGTATCTGCAACACGAGGGCGAGTTGGATGGCCTGGTGCTGGGTTCGCGGGTCCGCGCGGTCCTGGTGATCCCGCCGGACTTTCAAAGGGATTTGCATCGTGGCCGGACCGTGGCCGTGCAGTCCATTGCCAGTGGCACGGTGGTTCAGCAGGCCGAAACGGTGGGCGGCTACATTGAGGCCACCACCGCGGCATTTTCGCGGGAGGTGGCCGCGGTGCATCTCGCTCGAGAGCGAG
Organism: Planctomycetales bacterium; assembly: GCA_050486385.1. Taxonomy (GTDB): domain Bacteria; phylum Planctomycetota; class Planctomycetia; order Pirellulales; family Pb10988; genus JBJHDE01. Next base: position 2,807 of record JBJHDE010000327.1, read on the forward strand.
GCCTGACACGGGCCGCGGCCGAGACCCGACTGGCGCCGATTCGGCTGCAGGTGCGATTTCTGTACAACGAGCCACTGGACAGCCGCTGGAATATTGTACCCGGGATCATGATGATCATTCTGATGTTCACGCTACCGCTGCTTACCGCGGTGAGTATTGTCCGCGAGAAAGAAACGGGATCCATCGATAATGTTTATGCCTCGACCCTGACGGCTGGCGAGTTTTTAACAGGAAAACTGCTGCCCTACTGGCTCCTGGCCATTTTCAATGGCCTGCTGCTATGGGCGATTGTCACCCAGATTTATTTGGTTCCCTTTCGAGGCAGTCCCTGGGTGTTTGTTCTTGCGCTGATGCTGTTCGCCCTATGCAATACCGCGATGGGCTTGATCGTGTCGTTGCTGGTACGGACCCAGATTGCCGCTATTCTGACTATGATGGTGCTGACACTCATCCCGGCGGTGCTGTTCTCGGGCGTGTTCACTCCGTTGGAGTCGTTGGGAGTCGCCGGCCGATTTCAATCGCGGCTGCTGCCCGCAACCTACTTTTACGAGATCGCCCAGGTTTCATTTTTAAGGGGCCTGGGTTTTGAGGCTGCCCGCGGCCCGCTGTTCATGCTTGCGATCTACGCCAGTGTGCTGCTGTGGGGCGGTTGGTGGTGGTTTACCAAGCGCCCCAGTCGCTAGTTCATCAGGAAAGCGAGGACTCGCCATGACCCGTCTTCAAGCCCTGGCCGACTATTTGCGGCAGTTGGCCATTCTCTCGCGCAAGGAGTTCCTGGTGTTCCTGCGGGATCCGGTCCTGGTAGTGTTCTTGATTTATGCTTTCACGCTGTCGGTGGTTGCGGCCTCGGCCGTGATCAACACCGACCTGAGAAACGCTCCCACGGTGTTCATCGATCACGATGGCACGTACTCTTCGCGCGAGCTGATTCATCGTTTTCGTGAACCCTATTTCCAGTTGCGTGGCGCGTTGCGCTCCGACCGCGAACTGCTTCGACACCTGGACGGCGGCCAGGCCATGGTCGGCCTGGATATTCCCCAGGGCTTTCAGGATGCGTTGCGGCAGCGGAGACCCGCCCAGGTCCAGATGCTGGTCGATGCAACGCATTCCCATGTGGCTTTTCTGAGCGCGATCTACGGAGATCAGATTGTGCGGGGGCTCTCTCAAGACCTGCTCGACCAGCAAGCGCCCGACATGGTTCCGGCCGTCGAGCTACGGCAACGCTACTGGTTCAATCCCAACCTCCGCGATATGCCTTTTCGCGCCGTCGAGCAAATCGCTCGCATGACGCTGCTGTTTTCGATCCTGTTGCCGGCCACGGCGATGGCCCGCGAACGGGAACGCGGCACGGTTGAGCAGTTGCTCGTCTCACCGCTCACCCCGTTGCAGATCATGCTGTCGAAGGTGTTGCCGATGACCTGCATCGTGGTCGTGGCGACCGCCGTGGCCCTGCTGGGCGTTGTCGGCGGGGCCCTGGGCATTGTCCTGCGGGGCAACGTGCTGGTGTACCTCCTAGTGCATGCGATGTTTGCTATGACGGCCGCGGGCATCGGGCTATTGATTGCTTCGTTCACACGCAATCTGGCCCAGGTGGGCTTTCTGTCACTGTTGGTCATGCCCCCAATGAATTTGTTCGCCGGAACCATCACGCCCATCGAATCGATGCCCTGGGCCCTGCGACCACTGATGTACCTGTCGCCCATGTACCAACATGTCACCCTCTCGCTGGGGCTGCTGCTGGAAGGCGCTTCCCTGCTGGACATGTGGGATTCGGTCCTGACGCTGTTCGCGGTCGGCGTGGCCGTCTTCGCCGTCGGAGCGTGGCGGTTCCGTCGCCAGTTGGGGTGAGACGACGGCTCCGTGCTGGTTCCGCGGCGAACGGCTCTGCCGCGAATGACTCTCCGGCAGCGTGTCTCAATTGGCCTCGGGGTTGGTTGAGGGCGTTGCGAGTTGCTCGACGCGGGATTGGATCTGCTCAACGGTCCGGTGATGGCGTTTGCCGTCCCGGGACTCGTCCTGATCGGGTTGGCCGGACTGACGACCGAGCAACTCGCTGGCGGCGACCGGCTGGCCGATGTGGACGGTGATCTTGCGAAACCGCAGCTTAGCGGTCCCGGGCCGCAGGGCGTCGAAGGTTCCTTCCAGGTACACGGGAACAATCGGCAAATCGGGCATGCCGAGCTTCGCCAGCAGCAGGCCCAGGCCGGGCCGGAACTCCTGCAGCTCGCCGGAGAAGGATCGGGTGCCTTCGGGAAACCAAACCAGGTTGTCGCCACGACGCAGCACGAGCGAAGCCAGGGCCAGGCCCGAAGTTGCCCCGCCCTGGGGATCGATCGGCAGCACCCGCATCAGCCGACTGCACAGCTTGATGAACGGTCCCGTGAACATCACCTCCCGGGCGCCCGCCCAGTACCAATGGCGCAGCCGGTCCCGACTGGCCCGGTGCAGGGCAACGGCCAGGGCGGGGGCGTCCAGAAAGCTCTGGTGATTCGAGGCCACAATGCAGGGCCCCTTGTCGGGCAGATGCTCCAGGCCGCGGACCTCCAGGCCAAAGCCCAACCGCATGACGCCGCGGTTCGTCCAGAAAATGGCCGACGAGCAGCACCCGCCCAGCATGCCCAGGGGCTGCGCCCAGCGTTTCTGATCGTCGCGGAGATACTCTTCAGGCGCGTGAATGATTTTCTCGAGGTCGCGGCCCTCGGCCTCGCTTCCAGCGGCGACCTCTTCCAGCAAATCGCGGACGGTGCTGACCCGTGCGATGGCCTCTTCGTCGAGCTGCACGCCCACTCGCTCGCCGATCTCCAAAGACAGATCCAGCCACTCCATCGAGTCCACACCCAATTCCGTATCCAATCCGGTGTCGGGCGACAGCCGTTCGTCGGGATAGCGTTCGGCCAGCATGTCCCACAACGCCCGGGCGCCCGAATCTTCCAGCAGCTCGCGATCCTCGGGGGCCAGGTCCTCAATGGCCACGGGGCCGGCGGCACCCTGGTCGTCGCCTTTTTGGGCGCGCTCGAACAGGTCGCGGAGTTCGTGTCGGCGGATCTTTCCCAGGCGGGTTCGGGGGATCGACTCGCGGGTCAGTACCAGATCGTTGACCCGCTGATACGAGGCCAGGCGTTTTCCTTGCTGCTTGAGGGCTTCGCGGACCGCGTTCTTGATGTCTTCTTGATCGCTGCCCTCCACGGCTCGGGAGTTGGGGACCACCAGGGCCGCCAAACCCGAATCGGTCTGCAACACGCCCACCTCGCGAATGGCTTCGGCCTCTTCGTAGACCTCTTCAATCTGGTCGGGCTGGATGTTCTCGCCACTTTCGGTGACGATCATGGTCGAGGCCCGGCCCTTGAGGCAGAGATTGCCTTGTCGGTCGAAATAGCCGACGTCGCCGGTGCGGAAGACGCCCTCGTTGGCGAAGGCCTCTTGGGTTTTGTCGGGCAATTGGTGGTAGCCACCGAACACGCCCGGCCCCTGAGCCAGGACCTCGCCGGCTTCCGGCTGGCTGGACGAGGGGCGGTTGTCGGATTCTTCGCCCTGGCTGGGAACGGCCTCGGGGTCCAGATGAAGTTCGGTGCCGGGAACGGGAGGCCCCACGCTCTCGAGCGCCAGGCTGTTGGGCCGCTTGAGTGTGAGTAGCGGGGAGGTCTCGGTCAGGCCGTACCCCACCGCGACCCGCCAACCCAGCCCTTCCAGTCGCCAAGCGAGTTCGGGATCCAACGGCGAGCCCCCGGAGGCCACCAACCGGACCCGCGGAGCAAAGCGCTTGCGGATGGGGCTCAGC
>JBJHDE010000328.1:0-6569 GCA_050486385.1 Planctomycetales bacterium
GGCGTGGAGCCCGCGCCGTTGGCCTCCGACGAAATTCTGGTCCGCCGCACCTATTTGGACCTGGTCGGCCGCCCCCCCACCGCCACCGAAGTGCGGGCCTACCTGGACAGCGACGACGCGGACAAGCGGCAAAAGCTGGTCGACGAGTTGCTGGCCAGCGAGGGCTATGTGCGGCACCAGGTCAACGAGCTGGACTGGCTCATCATGCAGGGGCAGGGCAATCTCCGCGAGTACCTGACGCATGCCGTCAACGAGAATCGCCCCTGGGACGACGTATTCCGCGATCTCATCGAGGCCGAGAACACCGACGACGCCCCCGGCAGCCGCGAGTTTCTGCGAAGCCGGCTCCGCGATGTCGACCAACTGAACACCGACGTCAGCGTGCTGTTTTTTGGCGTCAACGTGAGCTGTGCCCAGTGCCACGACCATCCCGAGGTGTGGACCTGGACCCAGGATGTGTACTACGGCATGAAGAGCTTCTTCAACCGCACCGTCGAGGTCGGCGACTACGTCGGCGAACGCAGCTTCGGCACGGTCAACTATCAAACGCCCTCGGGCGAAGGCCGCTCGGTGGGCATGATGTTTTTAGACGGCACCACCATCGACGATCCCTCGCTGCCGACGGGTGATCTTTCGGACGACGAGAAGAAGGCCCTGAAGCAGGCCGAGGACGATGAGAAGAAGGTCTTTGACGAATCCAAGAAAGACAAGAAAGCCCCGCCCGCCCCCGAGTTCAGCCGCCGCCGGCAGTTGATTGACGTGGCTCTGCGGAGCGAGGGCGAAGGCCCGCGACTGATGGCTCGCTCGATCGTCAACCGCTTGTGGGTCCGGCTGCATGGCCGGGGCCTGGTGGAACCAGTCGATCAGATGCACGACTTCAACGACCCCAGCCATCCCGAGCTATTGGAATGGCTGGCCCGCGACCTGCGAGAACACAGCTTCGATCTGAAGCGGACGCTTCGTGGGATGGTGCTCAGCGACACCTACGCCCGGGATTCGTACTTTGCCGGCGAAGTGACGCCCGAGCCGGACATGTTTGCCGTGGGAGTCGTGCGGCCGTTGAGTCCTCGGCAGTACGGGGCTGCGCTACGGCTGGCGACGCAGGATCCCGATAGCTTTGATCCTCGGCACGAAGCCGAGCAGATTCAGCAACGGGCCGAGGGGGCCGCCAAGAGTGGCGAGGGCTTGCAGAATCATTTTGCTCCGCTGACCGAGTCGTTTGCCGTCGGGGCCAACGAGGCGTTGTTGCTAAGCAATAACGAACGCTTTGAACGCGACTTGCTCGACAGTGGGCTGGTCCGCCGCTTGTTGCAACTGCCCGACGACGAAGTTTTGACCCAAGCCGTGTGGAGCATTTACGCCCGGCCACCCCAGGCCGAGGAGTTGGAACTGCTGGGCGACTTTGTCAAGCAATCCGACGACCGCGACCGGGCGATTCGCAACCTGGTGTGGGCCTTGGTGACCAGTCCCGAACTGCGATTCAATTACTGAGGCGCCTCGGTTGCCCGAGGTGGGGCCTGGTCGGTGTGGCCGGGCAACGGCACGTTTCCTGACATTCCCTGATTGTGTGAGATCGAGCCATGGCCATCCAACACCCTGATCACGCAGCCCACGCTCGGCGTCGTGCCCTCTCGCGGCGGGGGTTCCTCGGAGCCTCGGCCTCGGCGGCAGCCGTCACCGCGGCCGACATGAGCCAGCTCGACTTGCTCAGCCAACCGGCCTTGGCCGGAGAGCTGCGGAGCCGGCAGAAAAGCGTGATCCTGCTGTGGCTGGCCGGCGGCGCCAGCCAACTGGAAACCTGGGATCCCAAGCCCGGGCAGTCCACTGGCGGACCGTTTGCCGCAATCCCCACCAGCGTGCCCGGCGCCTACATCTCGGAACTGATGCCCAAGATGGCCGCCCGGCTGTCGCGGCACACGGCCATCATCCGCAGCCTGGACACCAAGGACGGCGGCCACGGCAGTGCCTCGCACCTGATGCAGATGGGCCGCCGTGATGAGCCGGCGCTCAAGTATCCCGACCTGAGCGCGATGATCGCTCGCGAGCTGGCCCCGGCCGACAGCCAAGTGCCCGACGCCGTGACTTTCTACTCCACGACCGAAGGCCGCGGCAGCGCGGTGGGCCGCGTGGGCTTCTTGGGCGCTCGCTACGCTCCGCTGGAGCTGTTCACCAGCAACCAGCCCGAGAATATCGAACTGCCCGAGGGCCTGTCCCTCGAAGAACATTACCGTCGCGCCGGCTTGCGGGACGAACTGTCGAAGCGCTTCCTGGCGGGACGCTCCAGCCCAGCGGCCGCCAGTCACCACGAAGCCTATTTGCGGGCGCGTGGCCTGATGGATTGTTCGCACCTGTTTGACATTGAGCGCGAACCCCAGAAGGTCCGCGATCGCTACGGCCCCTCGCAATTTGGCCAGCAATGCCTGATCGCCCGACGTCTGGTCGAGGCGGGCGTGCCCTTCGTCAAGGTGGGCCGCGGCTGGTGGGATAGCCACGGCCAGAACTTCGAGACGCACCTCGAAATGGTCACCGAGCTGGATCACGTGCAGGCCACTCTGTTGGACGATCTCGAAGAACGCGGCCTGCTAGAGCATGTGCTGGTGGCCTCGTTTGGCGAGTTCGGCCGGACTCCGCGGATCAACGCCAGCCTGGGTCGCGACCACTTCGCCCGGGCCTGGAGTGCCAGCCTCAGCGGTTGTGGCATTGCCCCGGGCGTGTTCTACGGCACGACCACCGACGATGGCCAGGAAGTCAAGGACGATAAGGTCGGGGCTGGCGAGCTGTTTGCCACCATCTTCCAGGCGGTGGGCATCCCGCACACCCACGAATACCACGTGGGCTCGCGCCCCATTCCGCTGGTCAATCCCGGCCACGATCCCATCACCGAGGTCCTGGCCCACCCGCCGCGGGTCTGAGCCAAACGCTCCAACGCCGAAAGCTCGCCCATTCCAAAATTGCCCAGGGTCTCCGCATTGCCGGAGGCCCTGGGCGTTTGCGTTGGATCAGGCAGCGATCCCGGGGGCTCCGTCGGTTCCCGTCCTGTTTCGGTTGCAATCCCGCCATGGGCCGATTCTATTGGAATAGGAGGAATTGCCCCATGAAGGCTGTTCGTACATCCGCGGCTGATATCGCCCTGCGCTCGCTGACCGAAGACGATCGGCGCCGCGTCATTGCCCTGCTGCAACAGCTTGACCACTGGGAAGTTGATGCGGGACTACGACGACTTGCGCGGGCCTTGCCCACCAGCCCCAACGTGTTCGTGCTGAAGACCACGACCGATCTGCTGATCTTCTTTCAGGTCGAGGATGACCGCATTGAGGTGCTGGACATCGCCGCCCGCGCTAGCATCGAGCGGTTCGGGCAAGCCGGAACCGTATAGCGTTCATGAACTCCATCATTAGGTAACCTTCGTAATATCCATGGGCCCAGCCCTGCTGTTTTTGACGTTGGCGGTGTGTGCGATGGCGGCCCTGGTCCGGCCGTGGATCGGACTGGTGGGGTACTTGGGCTATGCATTGTTGATGCCGCAGTACATTTGGAGCTGGGACCCAACGGTCGCGAGCTTTCCGTTTCAAAAGTATCTGGCGGCGGCCACGCTGGTGGGTTTTGTGTTGAATGGGCTCCGGGGCAATCGTCCGCGGGGCGTGGCCCTGGCCAGCATGTTGTGTTTGGTCGGCTTTCTGGGTTGGAGCTACCTGGCCGCGGTCGGTTCGATCCGCCCCGAGACCACCGCCGACTTTCTGGACATCGTCTGGAAACTGGTGCTGATGGCCGTGGTGGCCTGCCTGCTGCTCAACACCCATCGCCGGGTGACGGTGGCCGTCTGGGTGTTGATCTTGGCCCAGGCTTACAACGCTTACCTCATTAACAAGGGCTACTTCGAGCTGGGCTTCTGCCGCGCCGTGTGGGGTGGCTGGGGCGGAACCGATAACAATGGTTACAGCCTGATCACGTTGCAGATTATGGGCCTGTCGGCGGCTTGGGCCTACTACGGCCGACGGCTTTGGCTGCGATTGCTGGCGGGCGGCGTGTTCTTGTTGCAGGCGCATCAGATCATGCTGTTAGAAAGCCGCGGCGCCATGCTGGGCGGCCTGGTCATGGGTGGGCTGTTCGTGTGGCTGGTGCCCAAGGACCGTTGGTCGCTGACGATGATCGGCGGCGGCTTGCTGGCCGTCGCCGTGTTGGCCGGCCCCAGCGTGGTGGAGGAGTTCAGCTCGGCCTTCGCCCCCCAGGACGAACTCGACCACTCGGCCGCCAGCCGTTTCGATCTGTGGCAGGCCGGCTGGCACATCACCTGGTCCAGCCCCCTCGTCGGATACGGCCCCGACTGCGGGCGTTACATGGTGCCCAGTTACTATCCCGGCGGCCTCGACGGCGAGCAAAAGGCCCTGCACAACCTGTTCTTCGAAATCTCCACCGGCATGGGCCTGCCGGCGTTGGCTTTGTTCCTGGGCTTTCTGCTGTCGGTGTGGTGGGCCTGCCTGACCCGCATCCGCGATCGCGTTGGCCGGGCCAGGCTGCCGGCATCGGCCCAGGCCGTGCTGTTGGGTATCGCCATCGGTACGCCCGCGCTGTTGGTCTCGTCGATGTTTTCCAGTTCGTTGCAGAACGAAAGCCAGTACGCCGTGACGGCCCTGGGCGTGGCCACCTTGGCGATTTTGGCCCGCGAATCGGCCGCCGCTGGGCGAGCCACCACGTCGCCGACTCCCCATCGGGCCGGGCAGCCGCAACCGTCGCCACCGAGCACCCCACGCTGAATGCCGCTTCCGACGCCGGCGCGGTTCGTTGGCAAGGCGGGCCGCGGGCGGTATGATCCCCAGCCGATGACGGATGCCCCACGCCCCCCAGCGACCACGATGAGCCTTTCGCCGCTTTCCCCTGAACGCCCCGAGCAGGTGTTGGGCGATACGCCCGGCGGCTTCGTCGCCACCTGGCGAGAGATGCTGGGCGAGTTGATTGGCTCGCGGGAGTTGCTGTGGCAGATGACGCTTCGCGATCTGCGGCTCCGCTACAAGCAGGCGATCATGGGCTTTGCCTGGGCCTTGCTGATGCCGCTGTTGATTGTGGGAGCCGGTCTGGTGGTCAAGCTGCTGATCAGTTCGCTGAGCGGCCAGCCCCTGGATGCCAGCGGGTTTGCCGGTATGGCGGTCAAGGCGGTGCCCTGGGCCTTCTTTATCGGCAGCATCAGCTTCGCGACCACGAGTCTGACGAACAATCTCGACCTGGTCACCAAGATTTATTTTCCCCGCGAGGTGTTTCCCCTGTCGGCGGTGCTGACGCAACTGGTCGATTCCTCGGTGGGGCTGCTGGTCGTGGTCGTGTTGATCTACGGCATTCTGGGCGTGCCGCTGACGCTGGCCGCCTTGTGGGCGATTCCGCTGATCGCCCTGTTGATTTTTTTCACAACGGCGGCGGCGATGCTCACGGCCTGCGGTAATCTGTTTTTTCGCGATGTGAAATACATCGTGCAGGTGCTGCTGACCTTTGGCATCTTCTTTACGCCCGTAGTGTTTGATATCGAGCAGTTCGGCCCCACCGGGGCCACCTTGCTGTTGCTCAACCCGTTGTCGCCCATCCTCGAGGGCCTGCGGCTGAGCGTGGTCGAAGGGCACAACCTGCTGACGGTGATTCCCCTGAGCGAGGGCGTCGCCTGGCACCCCGCCCTGCTGCTGTATGCGATCGTCGCCGCCTGCGGTGGCTTGGCGGTGGTCTGGTGGATGTTTCATCGGCTCGAGTTTGTGTATGCCGAGTACATTTAAGCGATCTCGAATTTTGGGTTCCGGTCACCCAGAATGATCCTGAAGCGCTCTGGTTTTCTTCACACTTCATGGGAGCCTATGCTTCGTGAACGATGCGGCGGTCAAGGTCGAAGGCGTTTGGAAAAAGTTTCGTCGTGGGCAATTCTTCGATAGCCTCCGCGATGCCGTACCGGCCTTGGCCAAGCGGGTCTTGGGCGGCGGGGGCACGCCCCGCGATCAACTGGGCAAGCGGGAGTTCTGGGCCCTGGAAGACGTCGACTTCTCGCTGTTTCAGGGCGAAGCCCTGGGGATCATCGGTCCGAATGGGGCGGGCAAAAGCACGCTGCTCAAGGTGCTGAGTCGCATCCTCCGCCCGAACCGCGGTCAGGTGCGGATCCGCGGGCGACTGACAGCGCTGTTGGAAGTGGCCGCCGGCTTTCATGGCGACTTGACCGGCCGCGAGAACGTCTATCTCAACGGCGCCATCCTTGGGATGAGCCGTCGCCAGATTGCCCAACGCTTGGAGGCGATTCTCAACTTCGCCGGCCTGGAAGACGCCGCCAATACGCCCGTCAAACGCTATAGCTCGGGGATGAAAGCCCGTTTGGGTTTCGCGATCGCCGCGCACCTGGAACCCGAGATTCTGCTGGTCGACGAAGTGCTGAGCGTCGGCGACGCTGCCTTCCGTGCGCGGTGCCTGAATCACATGACCGAGATGATTCGCTCGGATGTCAGTGTAATCTTTATATCGCACAACCTCGATCAAGTCCGGCAACTGTGCAGTCGCTGCCTGGTGCTCGAAGCGGGACGCCTGCGGTTTGAAGGCGATCCCCA
>JBJHDE010000329.1:0-6158 GCA_050486385.1 Planctomycetales bacterium
ACCTCCCACTCGCGGTGCATAGGGTTTTGGTTTTGGGATCAGCATTCGTGTTCTTCGTTTGGCTGTATGGGGTCGGCGCCAACGCCCGGGCTGGGGCCGACCCACCGCCGAGGTACTCGCCGATCATGGCGGTCGTGTGGTGGCTCATCCCGGTTGCCAACCTGATCCTGCCGTTTCTGGCCCTGTTGGAGATCGCCCGGGCCAGCTCGCCCGAGGCCGAGCAGGGCCAACCACACGCCACGCGGCATCAGGGCCTGATCGAGGCGTATTGGTTGTTCTTCATCCTGCGGATGTTTGGGACGGCGATTCTGGTTGTGCATTTTCCGGGGTTCGGCGACGCCGATGCCATCGCCTGGTCCCTGCTGGCCGAGGCCGCGTTGTTGGGCATCAACCTGGCGGAACTGGTGCTGTTGGCGCTCGTGATTCTGCGGATCACCGACGATCAGCACCTCCGGTGGCAACGCCCGCCGGCCGACCCCGGCCAGCGGCCCGTGGTGGAGTGAGGCTCCCGCCGCCGGCCGCGGTCTGGTCTCGGCTTGGCGAGCGGCTATCATGCGGCACTTCGCGGGTGGGAGCGCGATCCGACCCTTGGCCCATTCACACTCTGGGGGGCACCATGTTGCCAGCCTGGACCTTTGCCACGGCCCAGCGGGTGGTGTTTGGCCCCGGCCAAATCGACCAACTGCCCGCTTTGCTGGCCGAGCAAGGGCGGCCGCGGGTGTTTGTCGTCACCGATCGCAATCTCGACCGGCCCGAGATTCTGGGCCGGGTTCGCGCTTTGATCGAGCCGGTGGCCGCCAGCGTCGAAGTGTTTGCCGAGGGGCAGCCCGAACCCTCGGTGGAACTGGCCGAGACCGCCTTGGCCGCCGCCCGAGCCACCCGGCCCGATGTGGTGATTGGGCTGGGCGGGGGGAGCAACATCGATGTGGCCAAGGTCACGGCGGTGGGCTTGGCCCATGGGGGGAGTCCCCGCGATTTTCTCGGGCAGAATCGGATTCCCGGTCCCATTGTGCCCCTGGTGGCGATTCCCACCACCGCGGGAACTGGGAGCGAAGTGTCCGGTTCGGCGGTACTCAGCGATAAGGCGACGGCCTCGAAACAGAGCGCCGGCAGCGCTTACTTGCGGCCGTGGCTGGCGTTGGTCGATCCCGATTTGACCATGACCTGTCCGCCCAAACCCACCGCGGACAGCGGCATCGACGCCTTGGTGCATGCAATCGAGGCCACGACCAATCGCCCCAACGAGCAGCTTGTGGCCCAGCCCGAGCCGTTGGGCGTGTACCAGGGCGCCTTCGGCCTGACCGATTGCCTGGCCGATCGGGCGATTCAATTGGTTGCCGAACACCTGCCCCGGGCCTTTGCCCAGGGGACCGACCGCATCGCCCGTTGCGGCATGGCCGAAGCGGCTCTGCTGGCGGGCATGGCATTCTCCAATGCAGGGGTTGGGATTGTGCATGCCCTGGAGTATCCCATTGGTGTGGCCACGGGCTGTTCGCACGGCGAGGGCAATGGGCTGTTGTTGCCGCATGTTATGCGGTTCAATTTGCCGGCGAACCCAACCCGTTTTGCCCAAATTGCGCAGTTGCTTGGTTGCGACCCGTTTGATCAACCGATAATGGAGTTGGCCGCCGCAAGTGTGGGCGCGGTGGAACGACTGCTCGACACGTTGGGCATCCCCCGCAGGTTGCGTGACCTGGGGCTGCCCCGCGAGGCACTGGACGAGATGGCGGCCAAGTCGGCCACGATGACCCGCTTGACGCGGCTGAACCCCCGACCGGTGGGTGAGGCCCAGTTGCGGGAGATTTTGGCAGCCGCGTGGTAGGGCCTGGGGAGGCCTTGTCCGCGTTTCCGTGGGATGGGCCACCCGGCCGATTGGGGTGAGGTTCCGCCGGGCGGAACTTGTCCTGGGACGCTTGGTGACCCGAATTTTGTCGCGGCCGAGGGTCGCCCAGTTTGGTATGATAAGTCAAGTGCGGCGGTCTGTCTCACGATGGGCCAATCTCCCCCGCCGCGCGAAGGCGACGGACGGCGCCTTCGTGAAACCGCCCGCGTAGGCTCTTGGACGACATGCGGCAAGAGAGCGGATCAAGTCACCCGTCGGAAGCGGGGCTGATGGACCCATCGGCGAAGGCCGCCCTGGAAGGGCAAGGGGCCTCGACGACGGATGTCAGTCCTCCGTCGGAGTCTGCACCGCCCTGGCATCCGGCCGAAATGGCCCGACTTCTCCGTGGCGAGCAGTTGGGCGATTACGTCCTGGAGGACGCTGTCGGTATTGGCGGAATGGGCACGGTGTTTCGGGCGCGGGACACGATTCTCGATCGCACGGTGGCCATCAAGGTGTTGGCCCGCGATCACGCGGCCGATCCCGAGATCGCCGCACGGTTTCGCAACGAGGGTCGCAGCGCCGCGCGGCTGGATCACGAGAACATCGCCCGGGTCTTCGGCATGGGCGAAGACCGCAATCTGCCGTTCATCGTGTTCGAGTTTATCGACGGCATCAATGTCCGCGACCTGGTGGTCCGCGGCGGGCCATTGCCCTTGGAGCTGGCCACCAGCTACACCCTGCAGATTGCCATGGCGTTAGAACACGCCAGCAGTCGCAGCGTGGTTCATCGCGACATCAAGCCATCCAACATCGTGGTCACCTCCGACGGTCGGGCCAAGCTGGTGGATATGGGCTTGGCCCGCCTGCACCTGCCCTCGGCCGATGAGCTGACCAACTCGGGCGTCACGCTGGGCACGTTCGACTACATCTCGCCCGAGCAGGCTTGCGATCCGCGCGAGGTCGACGTCCGCAGCGACATCTACTCGCTGGGCTGCACCTACTTCTTCATGCTCAGCGGGCGACCGCCGTTTCCCGACGGCACGGTGTTCCAGAAGCTGTTGCAGCACCGGGGCGAGTCGCCACCGGATATCCGCGACGAGAACCCCGACGTCCCGGCCGAGGTCTCGCGGATCATTCGCAAGATGATGGCCAAGGACCCCGAGAATCGCTATCTCACGCCCGAGGAGCTGATTCGCGATCTCATGATGCTGGCCGGGGGCCTGGGACTGCAAGTCAGTGGGGCCACCGGGTTGGTGTGGTTGGCCCCTGACCAGATTCGACCGTCGTTCTTTGAACGGCACCTGCCCTGGATTGTACCGGTGGGCCTGCTGGTGGCCGCGGTGGTTGCCTTGGAGGTCATGTCGCGGCGGGCCCCGCCGGTTGACGTGCCGCTGGCTTCGTCACTGCCGGCGGCCTCGACCGACCCGGTCGCCGCGCCGGTGCAACCGCCCGCGGAGCTTCCCGCGGATCCCACGACACCGGAAGAATCGCCCAGCGAGTCGCCCAGCGACTCCGCATCTGGCGCGTCGATGGCCCGGTTGCCCGAACCGGTGCCCGCCGGCGATGGCGCGACCCAATCGCCCATGGCCGAGCCAACCACCGGGCCCGAAACCGCGCCGGCGACCGGACCCCGCGAGCTGGTCGAAGTGCCGGCCGACGAATTTCTGGTCTACGCCCGCGAGACCGACGAGCCGCTGATCTATCAAGACTTGCTGGCAGCCACGTCGGCGGCCTCGGAAGGCGCGACCATCGAGCTGCGCTACAACGGCACCCGCGAGACCAGTTCGCTGGACATCGACGGCAAGAATCTCACGATCCGGGCGGGTTCGGGTTATCGCCCGGGGCTGGCATTCCGCTACGAAAGTGCCGCCGGCCAGATGCCGTCGACCTATCTGCTGACCGTGCGCAGTGGCAACATCCGTCTGGTGGACCTCGATCTGCGGATGGCGGTGCGTCCCGAGGTGGCCAGTGCCGGTTGGGCCCTGATTCGCACCCGCGGTGCCCAGCGGGTTCAACTGGAAAACTGCACGCTGGAACTGGCCAATCCCAGCCAGCATCTGAACGCCGCCTTCATCGAGATCACCGCTCCGCCGGGCGTCGATGCCATGCCGCAAATGGGCATGGGCAACGAGATGCCCCCCGAGACCGTCGAGGTGCAGCTCAGCACGTCGAGCGCCCGGGGCGAAGGCGTGTTTCTGCGAACCGAGGAGCAGCAGCCCGTTCGCCTGGCCTGGGACAATGGCTTGCTGGTGCTGTCGAGCGGCGTTCCGGCGTTCGAGGCCATCGGCGGAGCCATTCCCATGGTTGGGGGTGCCGAGGTATCGATCGTCCTCAGCCGACTCACCGCCCATGTGCCTGGCGGTTTGATCCGGATCGAACAATCCAGCAGCCGCATGGACCCGCCCAGTCTGGCCGTCAACCTGGACGATTGCATCATCCTGGGCGATCGCGGTTCGGCCCTGGTTCAACACGAGGGCCTGGATGACATGGACGAGGCCCGGGCCCGACTTGACTGGCGGGACCGCAACGTCCACTACGAGGGCCTGCGGACCTTCTGGCGATTGGCCCTGCGTCGCTCGTCCGATCCGCCCATCGATTGGGATTTCGATCAGTGGACTGCCCACTGGGCGACCGCGCCCGGCGATGCGTGGCTGAACGCCGTGGATTGGTCGGGCAATCCGAGCGCCGAACCGCGGCCCGCCAGCGATCGGCTGCGGCGACACTACGCCTTGGCCGAGCGGTCCCCCATCTCGGCCGGTGCCCGCTTGAACCTGCTGCCGGCCTTTCCCGAGGTCGAGGATCTGCCCGAGGCCGACCCCTCGGACGACTAATCGCGCCGTTGGTTCGGCGGCCGAGTGGAGATGCGGGGTGCCATCGATGCAAGACGACCCTTGCGACAGCCTGATCGAGACACTCACAAGGTCAGTCCTGTTTTCGGAGGACTTTCCAAAGCGCCGCCGATTTTCGCACGGAGAGTTCGCAAGGCTCAGCGACGAAGAAAAGGTTCAGTCGCGCGAACTCAGCCTCATCGCCTCCCGTCGTGTGCAGGATGCCGAGGACCTGTTTGATGCTGTCGGTCAACTAGGTAGGGCAAAACATGCCGCTGCCGTGCCGCTGTTGGTCCACCTCTGGGCCGACTGCGCCCATGAGACTGTACGCTATGCGGCTGGCCACGCGCTTCGCAAAATTGGAACCCCAGAGGCGCGGCGAGCGCTGTGGAATCTCATTGAGGATGCCGATCACCTCTCGGTATTCTTGGCAGTCATGGCCGTATTCGACGACGCCGCCGCGACGGCATTCGACCGCTTCTCCCACTACTTTGAGCCAGACCGCGTTGCGCAAGCCGGCGGAGCGATGATTCCCAATACGGTCCTGGGTGTTTTTGCTCCGAGATCGTTTAGGGTGAGTCGGAACGGACAAGAGATCCCCGAATGGTTTGATTCGAGCGTGCCGTCCTGGCTAGAGAGCGACCAACGTTGGATCAAGCTATGCATTAGGTTGCGGCACGACAAGCAACTGGGTCGAGCTGCCCGAATGGTCCTGCGCTACGCCGACCCAGACATTGTTGGCCCAGCGCTCGAGGAGGCTCAGGCCCATGAGGCCCCCCGCGTCGTCCGTCCCGTGACCCGAGGGTCCGGAGACCTTCTGGCACGTTACGTTCGCGGCGAACACGTCGCCGTCTGGAATGAGCTGCGGTCCCACGAGGCACTTGGGGGCGCTCTGTTGGAGGAGGCCCGGGCTGTTGCCAAGGAAACCATGATGCGCGTGTCTCGGAACGCGGATCGATTGGCCGAGCGGCTCGCCGCTGCGGGATGGCGACCGCTTTGCGGTGAGATGCGCACCAAGCCGCGAGCCGACGACCAGGAGCTGATCCAGCAGATGGAAGCGTTCGCTGGCGCCCCGCTGCCCGTAAGTATGCGGGCCTTCTGGGAAATCGTCGGGGGCATCAACTTCGTCTGGGACTACAATAGCGGCAAGGCCCCTGATCTGGGGGTGGGGCTACCGATGGACGAGATGGACCCGCTTAGCGTATACGGCCCTGAGTGTGTGACATATTTATTCGAGGAGTGGGAAGAGGAATGGGCGGGCGTTGATCCCGAGCTTGTCGACCCACTCTACCTGGATCTGGCGCCAGATGCCTTACACAAGGCCAACATCAGTGGTGGTGGACCGAACGGTATCGAGCTTCCGTTTTCTGGGGCCGACCCCGTTTTCTGGAATGATGCCGAAAATTTGCCCTTTGTCGATTACCTGCGTCTTTGCTTTCGCTGGGGAGGTTTCCCGGAGCTTAAGGGGCATGCCGACCAGCCAGAGGTCCGCCACTTTCTTGAGG
>JBJHDE010000329.1:6168-6568 GCA_050486385.1 Planctomycetales bacterium
CTTCTAGCGTCGCTGAGACCTCAAGACACGGCAATCAGCCGTTGCATCTGACCGCTGCGGCAGGTAAATCGCTTCGTTCCGCAGGATGCGATTAATCAAACCGCTGCCGCCGGGCCTGCTTCTTCTCGCTCTGTTGCCGCTTATTCAGCAGTCGCCGGGCCTTGGCCACCCGCGAGGGCCGACGCCGCTTGCGAACAGTGGGGGGCTCCAGTGCCGTCAGAACCATCTGGCGGAGCCGTTGCCGGGCGGCTTCGATGTTCTTAGGCTGATCGCGATACTCCTGGCTCGACAGGATCAACTCGCCCACGTTGTTGATGCGGTTCTGCTGCTGGGCGATCAAGCGTTCCAGGGCGTCCGGCGGCAGGGCGGCGGTTTCCAGCACATTCCACCGCAACACGGC
>JBJHDE010000330.1:0-6555 GCA_050486385.1 Planctomycetales bacterium
GTGTTTACGGGTCCCGCGGCGATGCCCAGCGATTGGCTCTCGGAAGCACGTCCGGCCGCCGATGGCGTGCTGCGTCGGCTGACCGTCGAAGACCGCGTCGGCGTCCGGCGTCGCGGCGACCTGGTGCGGGTGCCGCTGTTCTTTCACGCTGGCGAGTGCCCCAATCTCGACCATCTGGCCGTGTACGCGGTGGAAGACACGCGACGCAGCCGACCGCTGGTTGTGCAGTGGGACGATGTGCGACCGGCGACCGATGGCCAAGGCGTGGCCGCGGCCCATGCGTACTTCGAGGTGGATCTGGAACCCTGGCAGCAACGGCAGTTTGACCTGGTGGCCGGTCAGCCCGCCGCCGCGGCCACCCAGGCACTGCCCACCCGCCGCGAAGGGGATCGCTGGGAGGTGCAAACCGAGACTTTGAAGGTGGCCTTTAGTGTGGATGGACCCAAGGCGGGGCGGATCGTGGGGCTCGACTTTGGCTCGGGTATTGACCTGCCGCACGGGCAGCTCGCTCCGAGAATGGTGCTGGAGCGTCAGGACGCGGAACTCAAGAAGCTCTCGTCGCATGCCATTTCCTACATTGGTGACAACGGGGTCGAGATTCACGACGCCCAGTACGGTGCCGGTCCCTTGTTTGCCAAGCTTCGCGTCGTCGTCGGACCCCCGGGAAGCAGCGATCGCGCAGAGTTTGTGTTTCGGGTGCCCCGTCAAGGAGATTGGTTCTCGCAGGCGCAGCGACTGTACCCCGCGGAGTCCGATGTGACCGAGACTGTCGGGGCTAGCATGAACTTTCTTTTGCAAGGGCGAATGCTGTTGGGCGATGGCCAGGATCAGCACGTGTTGGCCGTTCCCGCCGGGCTGAGGCGCGAGGTTCGCGCGGTGCACGGCTATACCACGCCCGCGATCGCTTCGCCCTCGGCGGGCATCAGTTTCATGCCGGTGGGCGTGGTGCAGCTTGCCGCACCGGCCATCGATGGCGGCGGCCCCGACGGTTACTTCAGCCTCCTGGGTCCGCAGACCTTCGAACGCAAGCCGGGCTCGAACAGCGATTCGCTGCGGAGCTTTTGGACCGAGGTCCGCTATGTGCTTTCGGAGGCCACCACCGAGGACGACCTGTGGACCACGGCCCTGCCGCATCGGCAACCGTTGGTCGCCGTGGTCGACGAGCCCTGGCTGACGCCCGAGGATCTTCGCCAGCGCCTGGCCAGCCTGATGGCCGAGTGGGAGCCACATCACTCCCGCGACTGGCGGCAGGAGATTGGGCGGCTCTACACGGTCGGCGATACCGACGCCTTGGAAAAGCGTTACCAGCGAGCCGGTCGACCGGGCGAGGATACCGAGGAGTATTGGCTGGAGGGCGCCCGAAAAGCCTATCGCGAGATCTCCGAAGACGGCACCCGAACCGTTCGCCAGTATGAAAAGGGTCGGGCGTCGGGCGGGCTGGACCCCTGGCATCTCACTTATGCGGCCAGTTGTTTGGTCCCGCTAACCGCCATGGCGCATCCCAACGAGCATGCCGATCGGGTGGCCCGGGCCATCGGCCGCGCCCAGCGCGAGTTCAATGGCCGAGTCGACGAATTCGGCTTGCCCTACGTCGATTGCTTCGGGACGGCGTTCAACATGCAGATTGGCAGCATCATGCTAGGGCTGCATGCGGCGCGGCGGTTTGACGAACCCGAACTGGCGGCGTTCTACCGCGATGTGGCCCGCACGCCCGCCGTGCTGAGCGTGTACGGCCGGGGCGAGCGGACCTATCCGTCCTTGCGGGTCGATGGCGGGCCCAGCGACGTGCTGTATCAGATGACCAGTGACTTTTACCTCCGCATGGCGGAGATTGCGACCGGCGAGGATCTGTGGCTGCATCCGAGTGTGCATGGCCGCTACACCGATATGGTCGATGTGCTGGGCGACCAGATTCAGCAGCGACGCGGCATTGAGCCGGGCACCTGGGCTGGTTGGCATCGAGCCAACTTCATGCGGGGCCAGACCCACGATCACCGCTGGGAATCGTGGTCCACCGGCCCCTTTGCACGGGTGCTCAAGCAGGAACTGCCCGGGCAGCCGGTGGGACTGACCGAGGCCTGTTACTGGGCCGAGGGGCTGAAGGGCCGCTCCAAGAACTGGGTCGAAATCACGACCTACTTCCATACCGATATCGCCACCCGTGAAGACCTGGCCTGGCCTGAGGTCCCACCTGCCCCGCCGCGGCCCACGGGGCTGGAGGTCGAGCACCTCGATTCGGGCAACCGCCTCACTTGGCGGCCGGTGCCCGATGCCGCGGGCTATCGGGTGTATCGAGCGGAGCGGTCCGGCGGACCGTGGACGCTGCTCAACTCACCTTACCGCGAAGCGGCCGCGGGCTTGGTCGCCGGCCAGGAGTTCCGCGATCCCGAGGGCACCGCCGCGGCCCAGTACAGGGTCACGGCCGTCGATGGCCAGCTTCGCGAGAGTCGTTGGTTTGCTGACGAACCCGGCCGCGACCGCGAGGTGCGACCCACCGGCAAGCCGTAATCGGCCGGGATGGCGAGGGTGAGAAACGCTGCTATTGCAATGCACGAGCCACCGGGGCGACAACCCCGGTGGCTCGTGGAGAATATTCAGGATCGCGGCCGGTTTCCGATGGGATGCTGGCTGGCTCACACCAATTCAGGCATCGGGCGACGGTGGTCGACCAGGTACTGCGGGCGACCGTTGGGATCGATCAGGGTGGTGTCGTCGCAGTTGATGCCCATTTGGTTGTAGATGGTGCAGAACACCTCTTGCAGCGGCACGGGACGGTCTTGGGGCACTTCGCCCAGGCGGTTGGTGCTGCCGACGACCTGGCCGGTTCGCAGGCCACCGCCGCACAGCAGGAAGAAGCCCGTCTTGGCCCAGTGATCCCGGCCGGCGGAGTTGTTGACCCGCGGGGTGCGGCCGAACTCGCCGCTGACCGAGACGATCACATCGTCAATCAGCCCGCGGAGCCGCAGATCCTCGAGCAGGCTGCTCAGGGCCATGTCCAGGTAGGGCAGTTGTTCGCGGAGGCTGACAAAGTTGTTGTTGTGCGTGTCCCAGCCACCCCAGTTGAGCGTGACGCAACGCACACCGGCCTCGACCAGCCGACGGGCCAGGATCACCCGCTCGCAATCGGTCCGCCGCCGGTGATTCTGGGTGGCACCATAACGCTCGCGGGTGCGGGGGTCTTCGCTGTTGATGTTGAGCGCTCGGGCCACGTCGCCGCCGGTGATCACACTGACCGCCCGCTCGGTGAAGGTGTCCAGGGCCTCCATCTGGCCGCTGCTGTCGACGTCGCGACGCATGGAATCGAGCTGTGCCAGCAACGAGCGGCGATCCGAGAGCCGCTCGACCGACAATCCGCGGTTGAGCGACAGGTTGGCCCGACCCTCGCCATCGGGTTTGTAGGCCCCAAACACCGGCCCCAAAAAGCCCGGGGTCGAGGCATTGTTGAAGTCCACAAAGGTCGGGGCCGAGCCGTTGACGCCGCCTTGCACCTTGGAGACCACCGCCCCGACGCTCGGCCGACCGCCGATGGAGCTGAGTTCCTGGCTGTGGAAACCCGTTTCGCTCTGGTTGCTGCGGTGTTCGTCGCGGAGCCCGGCGATGCCGCGAATCACGGCCACCTGGCTCAGGTCCTTGGCCAGCCGCGGCATGAGCTCGCAGACCTGGTAGCCAGGAATCGAGGTGGAAATGCCCGAGAACTCGCCTCGGATCTCCGACGGAGCATTCGGCTTGAGGTCGAATGTGTCGTGGTGGCTCGGTCCCCCAGCCAAGTAAATGTTGATGAAGCACTTTTTCCGGGCGGTGTCGCCGGCCTGGGCCTCGTTGGCCAGCAGGTGGGCCAGGCTCAGGCCACCCACGCCCAAGGCTCCCAATTGCAAGAAGCCGCGGCGCGAGTGCCCCTGACAGTCGCGGCGATCGGCGGGACCACTGTGAATGCGCAACATCGCTGGATTCCCTCATCTGGGTGATTGGTCGCCGAGCCAGAGTTTCAACAAAACGATGGGGGGTGTTGAGTCGTCCCCCCACGCCTGACTGGGCTTCCAGACATGAAATGATCCCGCGAGGGTTTTGGTTACCGAATCGCATCAAGAAATCCCGATCGATTTCCGAAAGGGCCTGCCGCCGCCGGGCCTGGAAGCCTGTGGACCCCTCAATGGATCTGGCGATTGGCTTCGGGAAGGGGTTTGTATCCCCTCATCAGGACCCGGCAGCGAAAAATTGCCAACAACCGGCACATAGCGTGCGTAAGATAGTCGTTGCCCCCGACTCGGTGGCTGCGCGATCGTTACGACCACACTCGGCCGAGCCCAAGTTCGTTGACAGCAAAAATTTTGCCGAGCTATACTCAATGAGTCTGTCAAACCTTGAGCTATCGTTCGAACAAGGCGTCTCTCCACCTCCGGGCATTTTACGGCGTTCCCTGTCCCGGGGGCTTTTTTCAGTGGACGGCTGCGCCGAAGTCCCCCCACCGACCCAGTCGGAGTGTTAGCGGATGAACATTTTCGGCAAGATTCTCATTGGCCTGATCTTGGTGGCCAGCATGGTGTTCATGGGCTTCTCGCTCGTGACCTACGCCACCCACCGCAATTGGCGCGATGCCGTGCAAGGGACGCCCGCCATGGAGGGCCAGCCCAAGCGGTCGGGCCTGCGGGAGACCTTGCAGCAGTTGCAGCAAGAGAATCAGGACCTCCAGGAGCGGGTCGTGCGACTCCGTGAAAGGAATCAGAGCCTGATTCAGCAGGAACGGCTGGCCGTGGCCAAGGTGGCCACCGAGGTTTACGGCGATCCCGAATTTCGGATCACCGGGGCCAACCAGCAGGTCGAGCAACTTCGGGCCGAGAAAGAACGCCTGGACACCGAACTGGCCGCCACCCGCGAGCAATTGCAAGTGGTGCTGGGTGAGACTCAGGAGGTGGTCGAGGAACTGCGGACCAATCGTTCCAGCGTGGCTGACGCCGAGCGGAACCGGGCCAAGATTTTTGAACAAGTGACCCAACTGACCGAGAAGCTCGGCCAGCTCCGCGGCGACCTGGCGCGGTTGCAGGATCGCAACTCGCAGCTCACCGCCCAGATCGAGCAGTATCAGCGCTACGTGGCCCATGCCGGCGTCCGCGAAGACGATCGCGGTCAGGCCCCGCCACGGGTGGTCGGTCGGGTGATCGGTCTGAACAACTCCGAGCGACTCGTCGAGATCAGCCTGGGCAGCGACGACGGCATCACCGAAGGCCACGAGCTGCAAGTCTTTCGCGAGGGCGACAGCCCGCAATTTGTGGGCACCGTGCGTGTCATCCGCACTCAACCCGAACGGGCCGTGGCCCGGGTGGTGAGTGTGCGGTCGGCCATCGAACAGGATGACCGTGTGGCGGCTGTGCTCCGCTGAGTTTCTCTCGCGCCTCAGGATATTCCCCAGCGGATACCGACCGCCATGCATACTACCGGAAAAATCCTGGTCTTCCTGGCCGTGATCTTCAGCTTCGTCTTTATGACGTTTGCCGTGGCCACCTACTTCAACCCCGAGAACTTTCGGCTGAAGCATCAGGAGTTGGCGACCGATCAGCGACGGCTGCAAAACGAGAACAACGTGCTGCAGGACATCTACGCCACGATCGAGACCAACGCCAACAACGAACTCGACGAGATTCGCGACGAACTGCGGCAACTGACCCAGCAACGCGACCAGCTTCTGGCCCAGGTCGAGCAACTGCGGAGCGGCGGCAACGATGCGGTCGCCGCCAAGGTTCGCGAGCTGCGGGTCGCCCGCGAGCAAATTCAGGGCGAGGTCACCGAGCAGGCCCGAGCCGTGGAAGAAATGAAGACCGTCCGCGAGGCCCTGGTCAATGCCAGCGGTGCCCGCGACACCCTGTTTGAGCAGGCCGTGCGGCTGAACGACGAGTTCGTGCAGATGGAGTCCGAGATCGGCCGGCTGGAACAGCGGCAGGTGGACCGTGGCGAGCGGATCGCCGTGCTGCGGGACCTGGCCAATCGCCACAACCTCAGCGAGTCGACCCTGGCCCAGCCGCCGGGCGGCATCACCGGTCGGATCCTGCGGCTGAATGCCCAAGAGCGGCTGGTCGAACTGTCCATCGGCAGCGACGACGGCATCCGCGAAGGACACGAACTCCAGGTTTACCGCCCCGGCGAGACCCCCCGCTTCCTGGGCACCGTACAGATTGTGCGGGTCGACTCCGACCGCTCCGTGGGCCGCGTCACCAGCATGCGGGCGGCCATCGAACGCGACGACCGCGTGACTCCGCGGCTCCGCTGAACCAGCACCACAAGTCTCAGTTAGGAATCCGAGCCATGGCCAGCTACGATTATCAAGATCAACCCGAGATCAAGCCGCCCAAGTTCGACGTGTACTCGATGATGCTGCTCATCGCCTTTGTGGCGTTGGTCATCGGTTGCGTCTTCCTGGGCCTCGAGATGCAAGAATACGAGTGGGAGATGGGCCCGATCCAGTGATCGGTCCTCTCACCCCCCACCTCACCTGGACCGCACCGCGCCCGTCCTCCCTGGACGAGCGCGGTGTTGGCATTTCTGGGGCCCGCCAGACTCCAC
>JBJHDE010000331.1:0-6478 GCA_050486385.1 Planctomycetales bacterium
CCATGCGGGCCGGGCCGGGCGTACTGGTGCCCTCGATGCGGTCGCGGTGTCCCATGCTGGCGGTCACATCGACCAGCACCAGGGCTTGCGAGTTCTGCACGGTACTTTCAAACCGCTGCATCTCCGGCTGCAGCCAGATCCAGAACAGCACACCCAGGGCCGTTAGCCGCAGGGTGGCCAGCAGCATGGTCACCGGCCAGGGCAACTCGGCCGAGTCTTTGAGATACAGCAGGATGCTAATCAGAGCGAGCACGACCAGGACCACCACGCCGCCGTAGAAGAACCACGGATCGGCCAGGCGACCAAACTGGAATTCGCTCTGCACTTGAGCCAACAAACCGGGCATCAGCGCGAGGCTCCCTTGGTGCTGGGTGGATGAAAGCTGAACAGGTAGGCCAGCACTTGCTCCAGCAGCAAGAGCACGACCAACACATACAAAAACGCCTCGGACAGATTCGTCTCGGCGGCCTCGCCGACCACGGCCTGCAAGCCCTCGGCGGGCAGAAACTGGTAGTTGAGGTCGGCCAGTTGTTCATCGAGCCGTTCCCGCGGAGCGACCAGCAGTTCGCTTTCTTCCACCGGGACGTTGAACGCATAGCGGCGATGCTCGACCGGGCCGTCCAGGGGTTCGAGCACCACGGTGTACACGCCGCTCCGAATCACGCCGGTGCCGGTGTCTTCGTCGACGGGAAACTCAACACGGTAGAAGCCGTTGTCCTCGTCGCCAATGGCCGACAGCGTGGTGGCCACGCTGGTCTCGCCCGGCGGAATCAGCCCGGCGCGATCGGCGTAACGGTTCTGGGGAAAGGTCACCACCAGGGGCTCGCCCACGGTGTGGCCGATGCTCATGCCCTGGGTGTTGGCCACGTAGTTGGTCATCTCGTGGATGGTGATCGGCAGGCTCAGGTTCGAGGGCCAGGTGTTCCAGGGCGACCCCAAGGAGGTCAGCAGCAACAGCACCTTGCCATCCCCAAACCGCTTTTCCACGACCAAGGGGTGATCGTTCTCCAATTGCAGGGCGATCTCGACCGGCTCGCTCTCGGCGGGGAGCCAGGCCGGATCAAGCCGCCAGTAGTTGAGATACCGCACCGTCGCCAGCGGGCTGTTCCGCACGGCAAACTGCCCCGAGAACACCGGGTGGTTGCTGCGTCGCAGGGTGAGCCCCGGGTCCAGGCCATCGCGGCGGACCGCCCGCAAGCGTTGTTCGCTCATCAGCGGGGCCGACAACGGAGCCGGCAGCAGGCCCTGCCCATCGCGATACAAGGCGGAGTTCAGGGCGACCCCGTCGGTGCCGCGGCCGGCCCAGACAATCAGGCCGCTGCCGTTGGCCACGTAGGTCTCCAGGTTGGCGACCGCCTGGGGATCGAGGAACTCGATATTCAACAGGTAGATGCAGCCATAGGGGGCCAGGTCCGATTCGGCCAGCACATTCGGCGGCTGAATCTCGGGGGCGTAGGGACTGCGGGCGCTACCGCCGGGGGCCAAGGCATCGCGGACCAAGGGGGCCTCGCGATCCGTGAGGCGGCCATCGACCAGCAGGATGCGGGTGGCAATCTCGCAGTTGACGACCAGGTGCCGCACGTTGTCGGCCAGCAGCGGGTCGTTCTCCAGGCGGACACTCACCTGGTGCGGTCCGGCGGTGTCGAACATCGATTCAAACACGACCGTCTGTTCGTCGCCCGGTCCCAGGCGTTCGATCGTGGGGCGGTCGGGGCGATCGTCGCCATCTTCGCGGATGGTCATCCGCACATCGCGGACTTCCTCGGTGCCAAAGTTCCGCACCGTGACGGCCATCCGCACCGGCACATTGGCCGCCGGCGTGGCCGAAAGTGTCTTGAGTTCGGTCACCGCCAGGTTGGGCCGATCGGAATCGCCGGTGTTGACGAACACGATCTTGGTGTTGGAATCCTCCAATTCGGTCAGCAGATCGGCCACCTCGCCGGCGGCCTGCCAGTCGGCATCGCGAAAATCGCTGACCACATAGATCACGCGACGTTCGCCCTCGGCCGGCCCCAGCAGATCGCCGGCCAGCCGCAGGCTGCCGGACAGCCCGAGGCTGCGTTCGCTGGCCTCGACATTGGTGAGCAGGTCATCCAACCGCGTGGGCAATTCGGTGTCGGCCGACTCGCCGCTGAGCAGCGGCTGCTTGCGGCTGGTGCGGATCACCGACAGGCGATGGCCACTCTCCCGCGAGGCCGCCTGCCCAATCTGTTGAATCGCCGTCTTGCCCCGCGCCAGGGCCGAGCGGCCATCGGCGGCCACTTCGGTCGTCGAGAGGTCGTCGTGCAGCACGACCAGGTGATGCGTGCGGCCGGTGGTGAAGAAGTCGTCCTTGATGAGCAACTGTCCCAGGATCAGGGCGATCAGAAACACCGCCGCCATGCGGCACAACAGCAGCAGCAACTGCTTGAGCCACACGTAGGTGCTGTTCTTCTTCTGGCTGTCCAGAAGAAACTCCATGGCCGCCCACTCGATGCGGCGATGCCGCATCAGGTTGATCAAGTGAATGATCACCGGCACGGCAATCAGGGCCGCTCCGGTGGCAAACAGCGTAAAGTTGACCAAGGACCACATGGAGCAATCGTTCCATCAAGGACCAAGAAACGGTTGAGCCGACTACGCCCGCGTTGCCCGCCAGGCACTAGCGCCGCCGGATAATGTCGTTCCGCACATCCAGAAAGCTGGCCAAGGCGGCGTCAAGCGGCTCGCTGGTGCGGATCAAGCGGTAATCGCAAGCGTTCTGGGTGCAGCCACGGCGGATCTCGTCAAGAAATCGTTGGAGGCTTTCAATATAGCCGTCGCGGAGCGCCCGAGGATTGCAGTTCAGGCGATCGTCGGTCTCCAGCCCTTCAAACCGCGTCGGGCCATTGAACGGAAAATCCAACTCGTCGTCATCCAGAATGTGAAACACCAGCACATCGTGGCCCCGCTGCCGCAGCAGCTTCAGCGCCCGGACCAACGGGGGTCGCGGGGTGAACAGGTCGCTGAAGATGACCATCATCCCCCGCCGGGGTTCTTCTTCGGCAATCCGATGCAGCACCCCGCTAATATCGCTTTTGTCCGTGGGTTGAATGCTGTCCAGGGCCTGGATGATACTCATCAGGTGGTTGTGCTGACTGCGGTACGGCACGAACGACCGCTTGCGATCGTCAAAGGCCGTACACGAGACGGCATCCTGCTGTTTCAGCAGCAGGTAGCCCAGGCTCACCGCCGCCGTGCAGGCGTACTCGTGTTTGCTCATCGGGCCGCGGCCGTAGCGCATGCTGCTGGAGACATCTACCAGCAACTTGCACCGCAGGTTCGTCTCGGCCTCGTACTGCTTAATGAAGTAGCGGCCGGTCTTGCCCCAGAGTTTCCAATCCAGGTGCCGGGTGTCGTCGCCCGAGACGTACTCGCGGTGCTGCGCAAACTCGACGCTCTGGCCAAAGTAGGGGCTGCGGTGCATCCCCGACAAAAAGCCCTCGACGACGTGCCGCGCCCGCACCTCCATCCGGCTGAGGCGATGGATCGCCTCAGGATGCAAAAATCTTTTGGAAGCGAGCGTCATTGAGGAGTTCGTCCTCGTGGGTCGGGGTGATCTCTACGATTTTGGCAATGACCTTGTCCGGGGTGATGCCTTCACTTTGGGCGGTGAAGGTGGTCACCACGCGGTGCCGCAACACGGGAGCCGCCAGGGCGGCCACGTCCTCGGTGGACACATACGTGCGGCCAAACAGCAAGGCCCGGGCCTTGCCGCCGAGAATCAGGTTCTGCACCGCCCGCGGTCCGGCGCCCCAGCTCAGATAGTCGGCGGCGAACTGCGGCGAACCGGGCTGGTTGCTGCGGGTCTGCCGGACCAGCGAAATGGCGTAGCGGATGATGTGGTCGGCCGCGTGAACCTGGCGAACGGTTCGTTGAATCTCAAGGATCTCTTCGCCGGTCAGCACCGGGCGGACCGAGTCTTCCTGAAGCGAGGTGGTTCGCCGGGCGATCTCGAACTCGTCGTCGAACTTGGGATAGTCGACATAGACCTTGAACATGAACCGATCCTGCTGGGCTTCGGGCAGCGGATAGGTTCCTTCTTGTTCAATCGGGTTCTGCGTGGCCAGCACGAAGAACGGATCGGTCAACTGGTGCCGCACGCGGCCCACGGTGACCTGCCGCTCTTGCATGGCTTCCAGCAAAGCTGCCTGGGTCTTGGGTGGCGTGCGATTGATTTCGTCGGCCAACACGACGTTGGCAAACAACGGCCCTTCCAGAAAGCGAAATTCGCGGCTGCCGGTCGAGCGGTTCTCTTCAATCACCTCGGTGCCGGTAATGTCACTGGGCATCAAGTCCGGAGTGAACTGAATCCGGCTGAACGACAGACTCAAGCAGCGGGCCAGGGTGCTGATCATCAACGTCTTGGCCAGTCCCGGCACGCCTTCCAGCAGGCAGTGGCCCCGACTGAACAACGAGATGAGCAATTGCTCGATCACGTCGTGCTGGCCCACAATCACCTGCGAAAGCTGCTCGTTGATCTTGGCCCGAGCCGCGTTGAGCCGGGCGGTGGCCTCTTCAGTCAGGCCGTGGTCTTTATGCGAATCCATACCTGGAGGGTCTGCGAGGGAGGATACCGAAAACATACGCACGGAGGTTGATCCAACGCCGTTTGCCTGAAGCATTGGGCGCGTGAGCCGGGCGACGCCCCGAGGGGCTTGCCGGAGGATTATCGCTGGTAGATTGGCAGGTACGCCTTTTCAAGCTGCAGGATCGTCAGGTTGGTGGCGGTGGTGTACACCGGCCCGACGTAGCCCTGACTCCACGAGCCATCGTCGGCCTGCTCGGCAAACAGCTTGCGATAAGCGCGATCGCGGTAGGTGGCCCACTCTTCGCCGCCTTCGCGATACACAACTTGCGAGTAGTAATAATGTGCGTAGTGCCAGTGACCGGCGCCGCCGTTGGCGGGATTGTTCAATTGCGGGTTCCGCCGGCAGTACTCCATGAGCTTGGGCACCATGTCGCTGTCGTAGTCGCCGGCATTAAACAAGCAGGAAATCGCCGCCGCCGTGATTGGCGGGCGGGCCCCACCGCCATGCTTCGAGCTGTACTGCACGCCGCCGTCCGGCGTCATGCAGATGCGAATGTAGTTGATCGCCCGATCAATGACTTCTTTGGGTACCGGAATGCCCGCGTTGCGGCAGGCCCGCAGCCCTTGCACCTGGGTGATGGTCGTCGAGCCCTCATCGAAATCGTTGCCGTCGCGGGCGCTGACATAACCCCAGCCGCCACTGGTGGTCTGGGCCTGGCCACAAAACTGGACCGCCCGGGTCAGCACATCGACCAAGGTCTTGCGACGGTCTTCGTCTTCCTCTTCGCCCAGGGCCTGCGAGAGGAACAGCATCGAGAAGCCGTGGCCGTAGGTGTAGCGGTTGTCGACGGTGGGCTCGCCAATCAGGCCGTTGGACTTGCTCCGCGAGACGAGGTAATCGACCGCACCGCGGATCTGCTTGCTGTACTTGCCTTGGGTGGTGGTCGAGCCTTCGGCAATCAGGGCCATGCCGGCCAGCGCGGTCATTGCCGCCGGATACTGATCGCCCTGGGCCACCCAACTGCCATCGCGGCGCTGGTTGCGGGCCAGCCACTCCAGGCCCCGCCGGACCGAGTTCTCGTACTGCTGACGATCGTGCTGGGCCGCCACGGGCGAAACCCCAAACTGCCCGGCCAGCACCACAACCAGGCCAGCCACCATCAAGCGGTTTAACACTAGAGAGATCCTCCCCCTTCGAGCCGTCGAAAACGCCAGCACCGCGGCGGTCTGACCTTGGGTGTTCGCGGCGGAGACCCGCTTGGCTTCACCTGAAGATCCCCACCCATGGCGGTGTGAGGCTTGCGAACGGCCCGCGACAATACGGGACATCGCTCCGGATCGCGGCTGCGGGCGGCTGTGCCCGACCGTTCCGGCCCCTGGGTGTGTGTAGCTTGAGGCCCCCGGTAAGTTCAACAAATTTACACCGACGACTCGGGGCGGCCCCCAAACCCACGTCCCGGGTGGCTTGGACTGGCGGACGAGTGTGCCGCCCCGCCGGCCGACTCACTCGTCGTCGGCCTCATCGTCCTGGGGGGCTTCGTCGACGGGATCGTCGGAAAAGGTCAGCAGTTCCGACTCGTTCTGCGAGAGCAGTCGCAGCTCGACGACCCGGGCGTCGGGGTTGTCGCCCTGCACCTGAACCTCGTAGCCGCCCATCCGGTCGCTGACCCGACGATCGAGCACGATCCGCCCGGTACGGCGGTCGACCACCTGAAACTGGGTGTGCGAGCCTCCGGCCACGCGGCGGCCCACCTGGGTCACCCGACCGGCAAACACCAGCACGGGCAGCTCGCTGGACTGTTCCAGCAGCATGGCGTTGCTGGCCAGACGGGTGCTGTAGGCCGGCTGGCCGGTTTCGGTATCGAAGCCCAAGACCAGGGCGTTGCCGAAGGGCATACTAATGCCGCCATCGACCGCCGGGGTGACCAT
>JBJHDE010000332.1:0-6449 GCA_050486385.1 Planctomycetales bacterium
ATGCTTCCGATCCCCCTGGTCGGAGGAATCCTGGCCTCCTGGGCCGGGATCGTGGCCTAGCATTGAATACACCAACCGCGTGCGGCTTTTGGGGGCCCTGGACGGCATGGCCCGCGAGCCCGACAATCAGCCTTTTCCCGCCAACCCGAACGGCTCGTCGTTGCGATGAAAACAGACGAACTCCGCGAAAAGTACCTGGCCTTCTTCGAGGGTCACGGCTGTGTCCGCAAATCGAGTGATGTGCTGGTGCCCACCTGGGATCCCAGCGTGCTGTTCACGCCGGCCGGGATGAACCAGTTCAAGGACCACTTCCTGGGCAAGGTCAAGCTGGACTTCACGCGGGCAACCACCTGTCAGAAGTGTCTGCGCACCGGCGACATCGAGAACGTGGGCCGCACGGCCTATCACCACACGTTCTTCGAGATGCTGGGCAACTTCAGCTTTGGCGACTACTTCAAGCGCGAGGCCATCCACTGGGCCTGGGAGTTCTTGACCGACAAGAAGTGGCTCGGGCTCGACAAGGCCCGGCTCAGCGTGACGGTCTATCTGGACGACGACGAAGCCGCCGCCATCTGGCGCGACGAGATTGGTCTGCCCGAGGACCGGATCTCGCGTTGCGACGAAGACGAAAACTTCTGGCCGGCCAGCGCCGTCAGCCAGGGCCCCGACGGCGTGTGCGGCCCCTGCAGCGAGATCTACTTCCAGACCGACAGCGGCAAGAAGGTCGAAATCTGGAACCTGGTGTTCACCCAGTTCAATCGCGTGGGCGATCCCCCCGACAACCTGCGTCCCCTGCCCAGCAAGAACATCGATACCGGCATGGGCCTGGAGCGGTGCGCCAGCGTGCTGCAGAACGTCGACACCAACTTCCACATCGACATCCTCAAGCCCATCGTGCTGGCCGCCGCCGAGATCGCTGGCTGCCACTACGACCCGCTCGAAGAGTCCGGCCGCCGGCTCCGTCGCATCACCGATCACGTACGGGCCTGCACCTTCGCCATCCACGAGAACGTCTATCCCGGGGCCAACAAGGCGCCCTACGTCATCCGCCGACTGCTGCGTCGGGCAATCCTGGACGGCTACCAACTCGGGCTCCGCGAGGCCTTCCTCTGGCAGCTTGTCCCCGAGGTCGTCGGCATGATGCAGCAGCCCTATCCCGAACTGACCGAGACGGTCGCCCGGGTCCAGGGTGTCATCAAGAACGAAGAGAACGACTTCTTCGCCAAGATCGGCCAAGGCCTGCGGCGGGTCGATCAGGTGTTTCAGGGAATGCATGGCGATCAGCGGACCGTGGTCGATGCCGCCGCGTCGTTTGATCTGTACGCCACGCATGGCTTTCCACCGGAGTTGCTGGAGAGCTTGGCGCACGAGCACGGCTTCTCGTTCGATTGGCCAGGCTTTCGCCAGGAGATGGAAGAACACGGCAAAATCAGCGGCGGCGACCAATTTGAACTGTTCAAGACCGGGCCGGTCGCCGCGCTCAAGGAAACGGTCAACAGCACCGACTTCGTGGGCTACGAGACGCTCGGCACGCAGGCCACCGTCGTGGGGCTGATCTCCACCGAGAAGGGCCGACCCGACCAATTGCTCGACGAGCTGGACGGCACCACGCCCGAGCATCCGGCGATTGTGGTGCTGGATCGTTCGCCGTTTTATGCCGAAAGCGGCGGCCAGGTGGGCGACGCGGGCACGATCACCGCCGACGGCGTGGTGTTCGAGGTCACCGACACCCAGAAGGACGGCGACCTGTGGCTGCACTTTGGCCAGCTCAAGCAGGGTGTGCTGCGGACCCGCCGCACCGTCGAGGCCACGGTCGACGCCGACCGCCGGCAGGCGATTCGCCGGGCGCACTCGGCCACGCACATTTTGCATCATGCCTTGCAAAGGCATCTGGGCTCGCATGCCCAGCAGAAGGGCAGCAAGGTCGATGCCGACTGGCTGCGGTTCGACTTCACCAACTTGCAAGCGGTGGATCGCGAGACCCTGGCCCGGATTGAAGACGACGTCAACGCCCACATCATCCAGGCCACCGGCATCCGCTGGGAGCTGCTGCCCCTGGCCGACGCCCGCCGGCAGGGAGCGATGATGCTGTTTGGCGAGAAGTATCCCGAGCAGGTGCGGATGGTCAGCATGGGCGACTTCAGTCGCGAGCTGTGCGGTGGCACGCATCTGACCAACACCGGGCAAGTGGGCCTGTTGAAGATTGTGGCCGAAGAGAGCGTCTCGGCCGGGACGCGGCGGATCACCGCCCTGACCGGACCGCGAGCCCTGGAGCATACCCGCACCGTCGAGCAGCGGCTGGGCGAGGTCGCGGCCCTGCTGCGGGTCAGCGGCGATGGCCTGAGCGAACGGGTCGGCGCGCTGGTCAAGGAGGTCAAGGATCTGAAAAAGAAACTGGCCGCCGGACCGGTGGCTCAAGGCGTGACGCCCGAGAGCCTGATTGAAAAGGCCGACGTGCTGGACGGGGTCACGCTGGTGGTGGCTGAGGTGCCGGGAGCCAAGAGCGAGGCCCTGCGGGATTTGATTGATAAGGTCCGGCGGAAGACCAAGTCGGCGGCCGTGCTGCTGTTGGGCACGCACGAAAGCAGCGTGGCCCTGGTGGCCGGACTCAGCCGCGATCTGGTGGACAACGGCCACAGCGCCGTCGAGTGGCTGCAAGCCCTGACGCCCCTGGTGGGCGGTCGCGGAGGCGGCGGCCGACCCGACATGGCCCAGGGTGGCGGCAAAGACCCGCAAGGCGTACCGCGGGCGGTGGAACACGCCCGTCAGATTTTCAAAGACAAGCTGCTGGCCACCAAGCAGTGAGGCCCGCCAAGGGCGCGGTGTTCCCAAAAAAAGCCCCTCCGCCCTGGCGCTTGCATAGTGCCAAGGCGGAGGGGTTTCGCATGGCCGGGCCGTCCGTCACTCCAAGGCGCGAGTCATTCCGGGTCGTTTGTCATTCCAGGGCAAAGGCGGCTTGCACATCGATGGTCAACACGATGGGCGTCCCGGGCTCCTGGGCGAACCGCTCCTGTTGGTCGCCCACATCGATGGCGACCTGGCGGGTCATCTGTGCGGCGCTTTCTTCCGAGTAGCCGTAGTGATTGTATCGCCCGTAGAGTTCGGCCTGATCCTGCTTCATCAACCGCATGAGCGGGCCAAGCTGACTGCCGCTGGCTTCGGCAAAGCGCTGGGCGTCGGTCCGGGCGCGGGCCACGGCTTTGGCCGCGACCTGCTTGAGTTGCTCGTCAGTGGGTCGGGCCACCAGGGCAAAGCGGGTGCTGTTGTCTTTCCCTTGCCCTTGCCGGGGACCACGCCCCTGGAACATCATTTCGATCTCGGCCCGCATCTCGGCCTCGGCCTCGTTGGCCGCCGCGTCGGCACCCAAGTCGGCGAGCTTGGCCTCGCGGATTTTCTCTTCCAGCTCAATGCTGGCCAGCAGACGTTCTTCGTTCGTGCCCTCGGGCAGCAACCAGTCGGCCATGCAGATGCAACCCAAGCTGGTATTGGCCGTGAGTTTCTCTTGAAATTGCTCGAACCGCCGGCCGAGCTGCTCGCGCATCATGTTCAGATACTGTTCCATCTCTTGATCGCCCCCGGCGGCCTTGCTGGGTTGCGTAAACCGCACCGACTCGGCCTCGGCCCCGAGGTCTTCGAGCGCGTCGACAATCATTTGCTTCTGGGTCTTGAGCTGCTCCAGGGCCTGGGCGTTGTCGGCACCCCGCGCGACTATGCGGACCCACACCCGCAGCCGCTGGGGCGGCAGTTCCAGGCTGGCCGAGCCCTGGCTGGCGATGAACGGGGTACTGGGGCCATCGGTTTGCGCGATCGCTGGGAGTGCCGCCATCAGCAGCCCGCCGGCCAAGGTCAGGCCCGCGATGCGGTTCAACACGCGATTTCGTTGAGACGGGGTCATTGGCACATCCTCGGGATAGGAAGGTTCGTTGTAGAAAGCATGGGAAGCGATGGCGGCACTTGGGACACATGCTCGCCGGGCCCTGGGCCCGTTCACCCGGATTAGAAATTGCTTCGCAGCACATTGGGGTGTTCCTTACGAATCCGCGCGCGGATCTCGGCGGCGCCCTCGGCGGTCATCGAGCGGATGGTCCAGTACAGCTTGGGATAATGGTGCGATTGGTCTTCGAGCGACTTGGCCATTTCGTCGATCACGGGCACGTACTGGGGATCGTCCAGCAGAGCGATGCTACGTAGCAACATCTTGAACGGCGGCAGATCAGGATAAGGATACTCGCGCCACGCATCGATCAGCGGCTGCAAGTCAACCCGTTCCCCCAGGACCGCCATAAGATACAACGCGCGATTGCGGACTTCGTAGTCCTCGTGGTCCAGGAACGGACGCACATGCTCGACCCGCAGCCCCTCGGGCGGTTCGGGCAAACTCGGCTCTTCGGGCGATCCGCGCGAGGAACTTCCCCACCAGGCAAGGTAAATGCCGTGACCTCGTAAGACGTTGGATCCAGTGTCCGGGAACTTCGATACAACGCCCAAGGCTAAGGGCCCCAGATCGGCATCGCCGGTGGCCAGGATCTCCAGGGCCCGCTGGAGCCCCTCCGAGCCGTCGGAAATCATCATCATCAGCCGGAACAGATCCTCACGAACCGCCGGCAGCTCGGCGGTGGCCAACGCGCCCTCAACACGATCCAGGAAGTCCTCAGGGGACAAATCCATCAACAGCGCCAGGGCGATCAGCCGTTGCCGTTCGTTGCCGGTTTCGATCTGGTGCAAAAGTTCCTGGCCTTCCTCGGCCCAGGCCGCCCAGGACTTGGCCTGCGGATTCCAACGATCCTGGCCCGGTCCGAAGTAGGCCAGATGCAAGGACTCATACACCCGCCGACTCAACCCCAAGCCGCGTTCGTCGAGCGTGAGCAGCGGCCAGATCCTGGGAGCCAGCCGTCGATCGGCAACCCGGCTGAAGCGATAGATCAGGGTCTTGAGTTCTTCGGTGTCATCGGCCAATTCGAAGAGGTGTTCAAACAAGGCGAGCCGCTCGGACCAGGGCAGCCAGGCCAACAACTGGGCGGCCTGGTCGAGCCGCGCCGGCTGGGCGGCCACCAGTTCCAGCATCACCGGCAGGGCCTGCTGATGACGGCCCAGCGGCACCAGGGCCATGGCCGCCGCCTCGCGCTCGTCGGGAGTGCGATCCTCGGCCAGCAGCGGCAGCAACGCATCGACCAGTTCGGTGGTCCAGGCCGGGCGAACGGGATTCGTGCCCGCACGGTATTGCAGGATCCAGCGGTCCCAGGGCGGAATCCGCGACTCGGCCAGCAAACGCTCGACCTCGACGTCGGCCCCCGCGCCGGCCTCCAGCGGCATGGGCGGCCACACCGAATCGTCGTCTATGTCGGTGGCGGCACCTGGAGCGTGGCCGGCGGCTTCTGGCCCAGCCGGGAAAAACTCAACGGCTGGCCCTTCTTCAATGACCGCCTCGACTTCGGCGGGAACGGCGAGATCGAACTCTTCGACCTGTTCGATTTCAACCACTCCGGCGGGCGGCGGTGGCGCGGGACCACCGCCGATCAGGGCCCGCAGCAGGCCACCCAACAGCGAGGGCTGTTCCACCACCACCTCCTCCACCAGCCAATCGTCCTCGTCGTCCTCGGCGAAGTCGCGGCCCTTTCGCCCGGGCAGGGCTTCGTCGGCGGGTCGCGACCGCTCAATGGCCAGCCACACACCGCGGGCGGCGGCGACGCGGACCTCGGGCTCGGGGTCATCCAGGGCGGTACGGAGTTCCTGGCTCAATTCCGAGGAATTGAGCTGGGCCAGTCCCAAGTAGGCGGCGGCCCGGAGATCGGCCCGTTCGTGTTGGGTGAACTCCCGCAGATGCGCGGGGGCCTGGTCTCGCAGGTACGAATTCTTGGCAAAGGCCTCGACGGCGGTGGCGGCAAGCTGCTCGTGCCGTTGCATGAGCGTTCGCAAATGCTCGGCGGTTACCCGCTGCTGCGCCTTGCTGGACAGGGCCTGGAGCGCCCGACCCGCCACGAACGAGTCCTCGTCGTCCAGGCGTTTCACCAGGGCGTCGGCCACGCCCAGGTTGACACTGCCGCCGGAGTAGCCCTGGTCGCGGAGCTTGCTCAAGACCTCGATCGCCTCGGCCCGCACCCGCCAACTGTCGTGTTCGCACAGCTCGATCAACTGGCTTTCGGCGAGCTGGGCCACTTGCCGGAGGGCCCGCAAGGCGTGAACCACCAGGTCTGGGTCGTCCTCGTCGAGCGCGTAATTGGCGACCCGTTCCACCAGCCGGGCGGGCATGCCTTCGCCCAACTGCTTGAGCACGGCTCGCTGCACGGTGAGGAACTTGATGCTGCAACGAACCTGAGGACGCTCGGCCACTTCCAACATGCTCACCACATTGCCGGTGGCATCTGTAATGACCTGCCCCTGCATCACGTTGATGTCCAGGTTGTCGTTAAAGGCCTCGGAGGTTTGAAATGCCGGAGACCCTGTGGGGC
>JBJHDE010000333.1:0-6447 GCA_050486385.1 Planctomycetales bacterium
GCCCAATGCCGGCGCGGCCGCGGCACGAAACACCGGCTTGCAAGCGGCCCGTGCCCCGTGGGTGGCGTTTCTGGATAGCGACGACGTTTGGCATGGCAACAAGCTGGCCCAGCAGGCCGCCGCGGCCCAGGCCTTTCCCCAGGCGGGGCTGATCTTCTGCGATACCGAAACCCGCGTCGCGGCCAGTGGCCAGATCAGCATGCCGTCCCGCTTCTTGCTGGGTGGCGTGCGAGGTTGTCAGGTCGCCGAGCGCGACGCCGGGCGGTTGCTGGCCTTCGATCGATCGCTGTTTCTGACCCTGTTGCACTCCAGCCGCGTGATCACCTCGGCCGTTGTCGTGCGTCGCGATCTGCCCGGCCTCGTGTTCCCCGAGGCCATTTGGGGCAGCGAAGATTGGGCCCTGTGGCTGAGCCTGGCCCTGGCAACCCCGTTTGCCGCGGTCGATTCCGTGTTGGTCACCATGCACACCCTGGACGATAACCTCACGCTCAATCGCGGGCGTTTGTATCGCAATGATGTGGCCGTGCTGAGTACACTGCTCGACGACGCCCGACTCACCGCCGACGAGCGTCAGGCGGTGGCCGACTTGCTGGCCCAGCGTCGGGTCGGGGCCGCCTATCACAGCTTGCTGCAGGGCGAAGGCCGACACGCCCGGCGGCTGCTGCGGACCATCGAGCCCGGCCGACTGAGTGCCTCGCGACGTTGGCTCTACCGACTGGCCAGCTTCCTGCCTGGGCCCATTCTGCGGAGCCTGGCCGCTTGGCGGTTGCGGGACGAGGGACGCAGGTGAGCACATCACCCCACAACGCAGCGGGCGGCAAGCCCAATAGATCCCCATTCGGTCAACGAAGCTTGACCGGCCAGCGTCCACCTCCCGGCCCCAAGAATCGGGATTTCCCGGGCTTTTTCCAGGATTCCGCCGGGTCAATCCGTGGGCCATGCTGGCTCGCCGCCGAATGGCGGGTTAAAGTAGAGGGGATGGAGTTTTCGCACCCCACCCCCCAGGGAGAACTTGCCGATGGCAGATCACGGCACCAGTCGCCGGACATTTCTTAAGACCGCGGCCGTCACCAGCGGCGCGTTGGCCGTCCCCTACTTTGTGCCCAAGCGGGCGTTCGGCGCCAACGAGCGGATCGTCACCGCCCACATCGGTGTGGGAGGCATGGGGCGGAACAACCTGCGGGGTCAAATCGACCGGGCGGCAGCCCTGTGCGATGTCGAGCAGAAGCACCTCGACCAGGCCGCCAAGATGTGTACGGACAAAGGCAAGAAGGTCGACCTGTACACCGACTTCCGCCGAATCCTGGATCGCGACGACATCGACGCGGTGTTCGTCTGCACGCCGGATCACTGGCACGCCCCCATCAGCATTGCCGCCTGCCAGGCCGGTAAGGATGTGTACTGCGAAAAGCCCATGACCCTGACCATCCCTGAAGGTCGGGCCATGGTCAAAGCCGCCCGCGAGAACAAGCGGGTGTTGCAGAACGGTTCGCAACAGCGGTCGGCCAGCAATTTCCGCCGCGCATGCGAACTGGTCCGCAACGGGGCCATCGGCGACGTTCACACCGTGCTGGTGGGCATCTCGGGGGCCAATCATCCTGGCAAGTTGGGCCCCGACGGCGACCCGCCCAGTACGCTGGATTACAACTTCTGGCTGGGGCCCGCGCCCACGCGACCCTACAACAGCAAGCGGGTCCACTACAACTTCCGCTTCTGGCGCGATTACTCCGGCGGTCAGCAGACCAATTGGGGCGCCCACCACCTGGACATCGCCCAGTGGGGTCTGGGCATGGACGAAAGCGGCCCGAAGAGCGTGACCTGCATCTCGGCCACCATCGGCGAGCATCACGAAGTCACCGAGAAGTGCCGCATCGAGTACGAATACGAAGGCGGCATCAAGTTGCTGCTCGGCCAGGGCGAGCGCGACATCCCGCAGGGCACCACCTTCATCGGCAGCAAGGGCAAGATCCACGTCAATCGCGGCAAGCTGGAAGCCGATCCCAAGGAGATTCTCGACACCGAACTGGGCAGCGATGCCATTCGGCTGTATGAGAGCCGTAGCCACCACGGCAACTTCTTGGACTGCATCAAGAGCCGCGAACTGCCCATCTGCGATGTCGAGGTCGGCCATCGCTCCTCGACCGTCTGCCACCTGGCCAATCTGGCCGTCGATGCGGGCGAAGGCGTCAAGCTGGTCTGGGATCCCGTCGCCGAGAAGTTTGTCGGCAACGAGCAGGCCAACGAAATGCTCTCGCGTCCCCAGCGCGACTGGCGAAACGTGATCCAAACCGCTCGGGCCAACTGATCGGCTTGGATACGCTTGTCATCATGTCAACCACGCGCCGCCGGGGCCTTCGGGTCCCGAGTCGGCGCGTTTTCTTGCGCCGTCGCGATGAGTGAACCCGTGGGTGGACGCGGTTTTCCGCGTGGGTCACAATGGCGGTACGTCCGTTGGCCCACTCCTCCCCCGGAGACTGAACCTGATGATCGCCCGCTGGAATCCGCTGTGCTGCTTGGCGCTACTCATCGCCGCTTTTGCCAATGTCGGCACCGCCGACGAGGCCGCGCGGCTGAACGTCGTGTTGTTTGTCACCGACGACCAGAGCCCCACGGCCGGTTGCTACGGCGATCCGGTGATTCAAACGCCCCACATGGATCGCTTGGCGGCCGAGGGTTCGCTCTTCACCCGGGCGTACTGCACCACGGCCAGTTGCAGTGCCAGCCGATCGGTGATTCTCTCGGGCTTGTTCAACCATGCGACCGCCCACTATGGGCACATGCACGCCTACCACCATTTTCGGGCTTACGAGGGTACGCCCACGTTGCCGGTGATGCTGACCAAGGCGGGTTACGTCACCGCCCGGGTCGGCAAGTATCACGTGGCGCCCGAAAGCGTCTTTCAATTCGATCAGGCCTTGCCGGGCGACGCCCGCAACCCGGTGCAGATGGCCAACAACTGCACCAAGTTTCTTGACGAGCTGGAAGGCCAACCGTTCTTTCTGTACTTCTGCACCGCCGATCCGCATCGTGGCGGCGGCAAGCGCCAGGAGGTGCCCACCGGTCCCGATCGGTTTGGCAACACCGACGAGCCCCGCCGCGGCACCGAGAACATTGTTTACAAACCCGAAGACGTCACGGTTCCACACTTTCTGCCCGACACGCCCGAGTGCCGCGACGAACTGGCCGAGTATTATCAGAGCATCTCGCGGATCGATCAGGGCCTGGGCCGCTTGTTAGAGATCCTCACCGAGCGCGAGCTGCTGGACAACACGGTCATCATCTACACCAGCGATCACGGCATGGCCTTCCCCGGTGGTAAGACCACCGTGTACGAAGGCGGCCTGCATGTGCCGTTCTTGGTGCGTCACCCCCAGGCCCAGAAAACCGGCGTGGTCAACAACGCCTTGATCAGCTTCGTCGACCTGACGCCCACGATTCTGGACATCGCGGGCGTGCTGGAAGATGACGGCAGCGTGAGCCCCACGATCGTGCCGCCCCGCCGCGGCCAGCCCCATCGCCTGCACGGCAAAAGCTTTTTCAGTGTCCTCGAAGACGAAGATCCCGACTACCGTGACGCGATTTACGCCTCGCACACCTTTCACGAGATCACGATGTACTATCCGATGCGGGTGGTGCGAACCAACGACTACAAGCTGATTTGGAACATCGCCCACCCGCTGCCCTATCCGTTTGCCTCGGACCTGTGGGCGGCCAGCACCTGGCAGGCCCAGCTCGCCAAGGGCCTGGATGCAAAGTACGGACAGCGGACCGTCGGCGAGTACATTCAGCGTCCCGAATTCGAGCTGTATGACATGCGGAAGGACCCGCACGAGAGCCACAATCTGGCCGACAGCCTGGAGCACGAGGCCACGCTCAACACGATGAAAGGCCTGCTCAAGGAGTTTCAACAGCAGACCAACGACCCCTGGATTCTGAAATGGGAGTATGAGTGATCCTGCAACCGGCGCGTCTCGGAACTCGGCCCCGAACGATGCCGCGCTGGTGAAGTGGCTCCGCTGAAGAAATTCAGGAACGCCAACCGCGATGGGCGCCAGCGATCATCCGCGCCACACCTAATCGAACGAGTAGCCCGCGAACACCAGATGACTGGGAGAGTCGTCCTCGTAACACACAATGTAGACCGCGTGCCCGCGTTCGACGTCCTCCAGAAAGTCCATGTTCGACTCGACCTGGGCGGCGCTGGGCCGAATCGTGCCATACAACGCCTGCAATTCCGACGGGTCCAGCGGTGCGGCCACGCAAAAGTCGGGCTCGTCCGCGATGGTCAAGATATCCAGAATCGAGCACGTGCCTGTGGCGTCGGCGTCCTCCTGGGCTTCCTCAATGCTGGTGTGCTGAGCGCCCGGAGCGGGCGAATCGGCGGTAATCGGAAACCGAACCAACTCCATGGCCGGATAGTAGCGGCCCGCCCGGAACTCGCGTTCTCGCAACTCGTTCAGGGCCGCTTGAACGTTCGCCTGATAAGGGACCGTGTACCAGTAGGGATGCCCGCCCATCGTGCGATAACCCTCGCTTAAGGAATGCTGCGGTCGGGTCGGAACACGACCCCAAAAGTCTGGCCGCAGCCGGAGTGGTCTGCGGTGCGAAACCTTGTTGGGGAGGATCGGCCTGACCATGCGACGCAGAGCTTGCGTCAGGGGCCCAAGAATTCGGGCGTTTTTGCTTCCGGCTCCCCGCCGCATATGCTCCAGAAAACCGAGCTGCTTTTCAAGCCGCGAAATCGCGCGAAAACTCCGCCCCAGGTGGGCCTGGAATGGCCTCGCAAGGAACACTCGGGGGCCCTCGGAAGGCAGGCGACGGCCTCACGCGCTTTCCAAGCGAAGAATCCGGGGGAATTCGTCGTCGTGGGCGACGGGCACGGCTTCGCGCTGGACGGCGGGACCGCCGAGGGCGGTTCGCAACGAAGCCAATTGATGGGGCGCCAGTTCCATGCTCTTCTGCGTGAACCAGCCAATGCCATCGCCAAAGGTCTGCTGACGGAGCACCAAACCGTTGGTAGCACCACTCAGCAACACCACGGCCAAACGCTCGTTCTCGTGGCGGCCCGGGAGGATCGCCAACACGCATTCGTTCTCAGGGACTGTAGCCATCGCGATTGGGGCACTCGTCGAAAGGCGGGACCTGAAACCGCCCTCAGGCGGGACGGGCTGCGAATTGCTAATGAGACTCAATCTCAACTCCATGCAGAATAACCGACCGCCCACCCGACGTCAACGGGCGACTTCCAGTTTTCATGCTGCCCGACGCGGCAGGCCGATCGACTGCGAGGCGTACTTGCGCCAATGGTCGTAGCAGGCGTAGACCTCATCCAGACTGTAATCCGCCGGATCCCGCCAGGGGTGACCCGCGGTCAGTCGGTCGGCGATGGCCGCCAGCCGGACGAAGTCGGCCGGTTCGTCCAAGGCCAGGCGGACTTCCGGCCGCAGGCCCCAGCTTGTGGCCGGCCACACCCGACGGCGGATCGGCGGGTCGGCATCCGGCGGGGTCAGGCGGATTGAGCCGCCGTAGCCGGCTTCGCGGAGCAATCGCACCCGGATGACTTCGGGCACCACGGCACACGAGCCCTCGACCCGGCTGGCGTCCAGGTCCTCGGCCAGGTGTTCGGTCAGCAGCCGGATCGTCCGCCGGGCACAGTAATAAGGATGCTCGGCCGACAGCAGCACCACATCGGTGGCGGGGTCCAGGTCGGCCGTGGCCTCCAGCACGCGACGCTGAGGATCCGCGTCGCCGCGGAAGCACGCCACCTCCAGCGACTGGGCCCAGTGGGCCACCAGGTCGTCGGCGGCATCGCGGGTGGTGGCCACAACAAAATCGGCCTGCGATGCCAATCGCTCGACGGCGGGTTCCATCCGCCGCACGGCCCATTCCAACCCGCAGCGCCCCCCGAGCGGGGCAAGAATCTTGCCTGGCCAGGCCGGAGTGGCCATTTGGGCCAGCATGACAAATCGGAGTGGTTTCATCGGAGAGTCCTTCCCTGGCATTTCCGGAATCATCGGTTTACCCGCCCCACCCCCACGCCGGCAAGCCGAGTTTTTTGCGGCCTTCCCCGCAGCAAGCCCCAGACGTCAGACGCTCCCCCGGGGCCAGAAGAACGGCCCCGTTGGGGCCGGGATCCGGCTTTCGACCCCATCGGGGTCGTTCACAAAGCCCAGGCCGCGGGCCTGGGTGTGTGGGCCTGGGTGATTGGTATTGGCCTCACGAAAACGCCTGGGTGGCATGCCCACGTCGCGAAGCAGCGTGGGCATGTAACGAGGGAGAGTCGCCCTACGGCAGTGGAACCAGCAACACCCCGCAGTACCGTTTATGCTGTCCCGACTCGGGTTCGTGCTTCGTACCCGGCACGCAGGTCCATGGGATCAATGAGCTGTTCTTGATTGAGGAGATTCGCTGCGGGCGGCAGGTTTATACCTATGGCAAGGCAAGCGA
>JBJHDE010000334.1:0-6428 GCA_050486385.1 Planctomycetales bacterium
CGTGGGCGACGCCATGGTCAAGCTGGCAGCGGCCTACAAAAAGGTCGACTGGGAGAAGTTCAATCCCACCGCGCAGATTGGCCCCAGCAAGTTGATTGCCGATGTCGAGAACGCGCGGAAGGGTGCCATCGAGTACATCAAGGGCAGCGACATCAAGGGGCTGCGCAAGGCGATTCAAGTGGTGT
Organism: Planctomycetales bacterium; assembly: GCA_050486385.1. Classification (GTDB taxonomy): domain Bacteria; phylum Planctomycetota; class Planctomycetia; order Pirellulales; family Pb10988; genus JBJHDE01. The sequence continues at coordinate 186 of JBJHDE010000334.1, forward strand.
CGTCCAACGCTGACGAGGCCGCCAAGGAGTTCAAGGCCAGCAATGTCATCTCCAGTAAAGTGACCCAACACGCCAAGGATGTGGTCAAGGCGGCGGGGCAATTCTTTGTGGCCGTGGGGCCCAATGGGCTGTTCTTTGCCGAGGCGATGAAGGAGTTTGACGCCAAGCGCGACCGATTGAAATTGATCGCGGAAACGGCGCTGAAAGAGGTCAAGAAGTACACCGCGTCCCTGGACAACTTTGCCAAGGAGGTCAAGAAGAACCCCACGGCCGAGACCTATCTGGGCGACGGGACCACCGGGTTCTTTCAGAATTGCCGCGGCATGCAGGCCGGACTGGCCGTGCTGATGAAGAGCTATCCCGAGGCCAAGGAACTCCGCGACGACTTCATGAAATACTCGCAGGACAACTTCAAACCCAAAAACGACGCCCCCAAAGATGTCATCCTGGGCAAGGTCGACAAAGTGCTTAAGGCCAACGCCAAGGTCAAGGCATTTGTCGCCAAGCTGTAGGGTCGCTTGTTGGCGGAGCAAGCGGTTCCCCCTTCGGCCGCCCCGCGACGGACGCCCGCTTTGCGGCTAAACTCCAGGGTTGGTATTCCAACTTCCCGGCCGGCAGAATGTGCGTTGTGCCTCGTGCCGGGGAGTCGTCCTGTTGCCCAGCCACGTTAGAGGCCGTGTCTTGGGGGAGCCGACGCGACCGCCGCACTACCACTTTGTCACGGGTCGGCTGGCCGAACCGCTCGTGCGGCGGACCGTGGAACGCCTGGCCCACGACGTGGGCTTTGCCTACAGCGTGCAGGTGCTCAACATCAGTGTGGCGGCCCTGATGACCGCCGAGTGGGTCGCCCGCCGCATCGAAGTGCCGCCCGGCACCGATTCAGTATTTCTGCCCGGGTGGTGTCGGGGCGAACTCGACACCCTGGCCGCGCAAGTGGGGACGACCGTGCTGCGTGGACCCAAAGACATCCGGGCCTTGCCCGAGCACTTCGGCCGTCGGCTGGGTCCGCCCGAGGACTACGGCGGGCATTCCATCGAGATTGTCGCCGAGATCAACCACGCCCCTCGGCTGCCCCGCGACAAGCTGCTGGCCACCGCCCTGGCCCTGCGTGACGAAGGGGCCGATGTCATCGACCTGGGCTGCGAGCCCGGCTACGTCTGGAGCGACATCGATCAGGCCGTGCGGGCACTGTGCGATGTGGGCCTCCGGGTGTCGGTCGATAGTTACCACCCCGACGAGATCGGTCCCGCCGTGGCCGCCGGGGCCGAGTTGGTGCTGAGCGTCAATCGCACCAACCGCGAGCACGCCATCGACTGGCCCGCCGAATTGGTCGTGGTGCCCGACGAGCCCAGTAGCCTGGCCGGCATCGACCAGACGCTCGAACTGCTGCATCGGCACGGCCGCAGCGTGCGGATTGATCCGATCCTCGAGCCCATCGGCTTTGGTTTCGCCACCAGCTTGCTGCGCTATGCCGAGGCCCGGCGGCGATGGCCCGAAATGCCCATGATGATGGGTATCGGCAATCTGACCGAACTGACCGATGTCGACTCGGCCGGAGTCAACCTCATCCTGCTGAGCATCTGCCAGGAGTTGGGCGTCGGCAGCGTGTTGACCACCTCGGTCATCAACTGGGCGCGATCGGCCGTCCGCGAGTGCGATCTGGCCCGGCGGCTGGTGTACTACGCGGTGACCCATCAGACCTTGCCCAAGCACCTGGACGATCGCCTGATCATGCTTCGCGATCCCCGATTGCTTGAGACCACCGCCGAGGAACTCGAACAACTGGCCGCGGGCGTCCGCGATCGCAACGTGCGACTGCTGACCCATGACGGCCAACTGCACGCCATCAACGGGTTGGGCCACTTTGTCGACGACGACCCCTTCCGCCTGTTTGCCGCGCTCGAAGCCGCCGACCCCAAGGGCATCACCCCCAGCCACGCCTTTTATCTGGGCTACGAGATGGCCAAGGCCGTCACGGCCTTGACCTTGGGGAAGAATTACGTCCAAGACGAATCGTTACGATGGGGACACCTGACACGAACGGAACAATCCCACCGCGGCCGGAAGGATTCTGCGGATTCCAACGATTCTCCCTGACCCTGCGGCTTGCGAGGGCCCTCACGAACGATCATAGGAGAAGATCGCTCGGTCCTGGCTTCCCCCGATGACTCGGTTCCCCGTGTGCCACCCGTGGCACCCAGAGCGATTGATGAGACCCAACACCTTGCTGATTTTGGCGGCCATCTGCGGGTTGCTGCTGGCTGCCTGTTCGACCCCGAGCCTGGCCGACGAGGCCTCGCTGGCCGCGGCCGTGCGTCAAGCCGCCGACCAATGGCCCGACGACCCCGAGGCGCTTCTCGAAGCCCAGCGCCGTAAGGCCCTGGCCGCGGTTCAACGCTTCGAGCGGCAGCTCGCCCCCGGTCCCGCTGGGCAGGCGTGGCGGACCTACCTCCGCTTGCCGGAACTCAAGACCCAGCTTCAAACTACGGCACTGGCCGACTTCGACCACGACCTGCTGGCCTTTGTCATCACCCGCCTGACCGCCGGCCGCGAGGGCCTCGAATGGGCGCGGCTCGTGCCGCTCCGCAACGCCCTGAACGCCCTGCAAGGCCGCCTGCGGGCGCTTGGACCCGAAGACGCCCAGCAACGCTGGAACGACAGTCTGATCGCACTGGCCGAGGCCCTGGAATCCGACGACCTTGCCCAGCAACAACGCGCCATCCATCGCGGACTGTCCCTCATTCAGCAAAGTGGCCAGCAGCCGAAATTGGCCCAATCTCTTGCGGAGCAATACACTCACCCGAACGGGTCGCTGGTCGTCGATCGGCGGTTGCTGCTGCCCGCCCTGGGCCGAGCGGTCGACGAGACCGGCCCCGTCCGCGAGACGATTCTGGGCCGGTTGGTGCAAGGCACCCGACGCACCCAGGGCGACGTCGATCTGCTGTTTCTGCCTTCCGACAACCAGCTCCGGGCGGCCTTCGTGTTTAACGGCTCGACACGGGCCAACACGGTGACTCGCGAGCGGCGGGTCCGCATTTTTGGGCGGAACCTGATGGGCTTTTCGGCCAGCAATTCAATTGCCTTCGATGGGCAGCGGTTCACCTCCGAGCCCGCCCAGGGCGGCACCCGCATGCTGGATCGGTCGAGTCGGATTTCCGTCGAAGGCCACCTGCTGAACCGGCTGATCACCCGGCTGGCCGAGCGGCAGCTCAACCAACGCCGTGGCGAGGCCGAAGCCGAAGCCACCATGAAGGCCCGTCGTCGGCTGAATCGCGAGATGGACCAACAGACCACCGAGCGGATGGCCGAATTGCAGACCCGCTACGACACCCGCTACCGCCTGCCCTTGGCACGGATGGGCATTGCCACCAACGCCGACACGATGCGGCTTTCGTCCACCAGCCAGCGATGGACCATCGCCACCCGCTACACGCTGGGGCCTCAAGCGGCCGCCCCCACGCCTCCGCCCCCCGTCGAACGTGCGGCCGTGGCCCTGCGGCTGCACGAGACCACGCCTACCAATCTGGGGCAAACCCTGGCCGGGCGGTACTTTACCGATAGCGACCTCCAGCAGACCTTCATCGATGCCTTTGGCCGCTTGCCCGAGGACTACGAGCCCGATCCCGAGCCCGGGTCGATTCGGTTTGCCCTGGACAACCCGCTGGAGGTCCGCATCGGCGATGGCACCATCCTGGCGGTCGTGCGGATGGACCAGTTTGTCCGCGGCGATCGGGAGTTCGACGACTGGACCATGCTGGTGGAGTACTCCCTGGACCCGGCCGATGGCGGTATCCGCTTCACCCGCAAAGAGTTGCGCTTCTTTCCCCATGGCAAAGGCCCCGACGACCGGCTGAGTCTGCCCGAGCAGTTCCGTGCGGGCACCCTCAAAAAAGCCTTCGAGCGGACGCTGCCCGAGGACCTCACCACCACCGGCATCGATCTCGCGGAATTCTGGAATCGTCCCGGGCGGCTGGAGATTCGGCACGTCTCATGCGAAAATGGCTGGCTGAGCCTCGATTGGGAAATCGCTCAATCCCTTCCCCAGCCCTGAGCCGTTTGGAATGAGTCAGCCCAGCACCGCCGTCCCCCGCGCTGTCGAGATTGCCTTCGACTGCCTGCCCCTGCGTTCGGTCGCCCGACTCGATGTGCCGCTGGACGCCTCCGATGCCCAGAAGGCCCTGGTGGCCGGTGTTCGCCAGGCCATCGAGAAGCACGGGCGTCACAACGCCTACTATCTGCACGACGCCTCCTGCACCTTCCATCTGGCCAACCATCCCGATGTTGGCTGGATTCGCTTCCGTTTTGCCGGCACCGTGCTGACCGGCCCCGAAGACCGCGTCGCCCGCGCCGCCGACTTGCAGGTCGAGCTGGCCGCCGAGACCTGCGAGTGGCTGACGGAACCCGTGGTCGAATGGTTTGGCGAAACCGTCGAGCGGGCCGTTCTGGTCGAGTTCAACCACTACATCGCCCAAGGCGATCTCGACCGCACCATCAAGCGGATCGAGCAGCTTCAACGCACCGTCGACGACGAAGGCGGCTATTTGGGGATGTATCTATGAGGCAAGCGGCGCCAATCACGGTTGAAGATTGGGCGAGCCGGGCGTCAGACGACGCGGTCAAATACTGACCCCAGCGAAATTCCCGCAACGCGGTTATGCAGCCGAATGGCCTGTTGCTCACTCAGGCTTGCAACCGCATCCGCCACAACACGTAGCCTGTCATCCTCTGCAATTTTGTCCGCCGACTCCAGGCTCTTGCGCGCCTGGGTGCCATGCCCACGTCGCGAAGCAGCGTGGGCATGAGGTGAGGGGACCTGACCGGCCTATTAACGCAGCATCGATTCCCCTGTTCAAGTCCCAAAGAATGCGAGCAAGCGGGATTCGGCTCCCACAACCGAGATGGGCTTAGCCACCCCATGCCCACCGTGCTTCGCGATGTGGGCATGCCACCCGGACCCACGAAGTCGCCCGCCTGATCGGTCTGCTGAACCGACCGCCGCAGCCCATCATAGCTATACTGGCGAGCATCATAATCCGCGTCACCGATGCTGGCCGTGGGATTATGGCCCGGATAACTCTCCATCCATCAGGGCGATTGGGATTCCAGTGCCTCCATTTCCCGTTCAAGTCGGTCAAAAAACTCCGGCGCATACTGTCGACAGGTAGCCAAGCCTCCAGCGTCAGCGTCAGGGTCAGCGCCTGCCCGAAAGAGCACCTCGGCCACATCGAAGTGCCCATTCCTGACAGCACATTGCAGTGGGTTATCCAGCGAACTATATCCGCCCCAATTCGGGTTAGTCCCCTTCTCGAGAAGCGCATCCACAAATTCAAGATCACCTCTGGACGCGGCCAATGTCAACAGACTGCCCCGAGTAAGGTGTGCTTGATGCACAATGCTCGGATCCTCCATGTACTCCTCGAGAAATGCTTCAACAGTCCCAGCATTCAAAGCGCGATCGAACGCTTCAGAGGTAGGCGGGCTGGGCACAAACTCAACCCGCTGCTCGATTCGCACCACGATATGACTGAAACTCCACATCAAAAGCAGTGCAATACAGAATAACCCTACAGTGAGCCCCAGTGTGGACGACTTCAGATTCGATAAGACACCCATCGTGACCTCCCAACTCAGTCCAGCAAGGCAGGATCGCCAGTGGTTTCAAAGTGCTGTCCCGTAGGCAAGCTCTTTCCCGGCACGTCGAGCACCTTTGCTAGCGGCCATGTCCGCCTGGGCCACGAACCTTCTTCATATCCGCCGCAATTGTCAACTTTCAATCGATTATTATTGGCGACTCGATCCAGAATCTCTTGCTCTTTGTTGCCAACATCACAGTAGAACTTCATTCCAGCCCCATCAGCCGCCAGTGAGCCCCGAATCAGCTCCTTCTTGACCAAGTAGGCTCGCAAGTGTGCCACTGCTTGCTGGCAAGCAGTGCGACATACCGATAGATGCTGAGCAGTCGAGTCGAAGGGCATCCATGCCAGGCAAAGTAAGTCGATTCCAACACGGCTTACGAGCAACCCGTGGCACACTTGCGACTCCAATCCCCGGGTTCAAATCTTCCCCGACAAACCCAACCCCGCGCCCAGCCCACAGCCCAGAAAAATCCACCTGCGGCGAATTGACTCACCCGGGCGGCTGCCTACGATTGAAGCAGATTCGAGATCATCGCGCGACTTGGTCGGGGTGGCTTCCCTCAGAAGTAGACACCCCGGCCGAATCGCGCCTAGGCCAAGCGGGGGG
>JBJHDE010000335.1:0-6394 GCA_050486385.1 Planctomycetales bacterium
CCATTGTGGTGGACCGACCCTTCGAGGTCGGCGATTTCATTATCGTGGGCGATTTTCTCGGAACGGTCGAGACGATTGGCATCAAGACCACGCGGCTGCGGAGCCTGGGGGGCGAACAGCTTGTGGTCGCCAACAGCGACCTGGTCGACAGCCGGATTCGCAATTACAAACGCATGCAGCGACGACGAATCGTGTTCAAGGTGGGCGTAACCTACGACACGCCCTCCGACACGCTCGAGGAGATTCCCCGCTCCATCCAGGCAATCGTGACCGGCATTGACGGCACCCAGTTCGACCGGGCCCACTTCAGCGGCTTTGGCGATAGCGCTCTGGAGTTCGAAACCGTGTACCATGTGCTGACCGGCGACTACAACCAGTTCATGGATATTCAACAATCCATCAATCTGGCGCTGGTGCGGCGCTTTGAGGAACTGGGCGTCTCGTTCGCATTCCCCACACGGACCCTGTACCTGGAACCCTCGCAGGCCCCGCTGCGGGCCGAGGTGCTGGTGGGCAATGGCGAGGCCAAGCGTTAAAGGCCGAGCACTCAGGCCCCAGCCTTTGTCGCTTGCCTGAGGTTTTCGCCATTGCGAGCAACGGCGTTGCTTGATTGACCGGCCAGAGTGCGTACATTGACGGAGTCAACGCCCGGGGCCCTCGGCACGCGGTGGCCCTCAGTCGGAACGGCGACCCTTGGCGTCCTTTTCTGCCAACGATTCTCCTGCACTCACACGCCATGAACACGACTAGCACCCAAGACAAACACGCGGCACGCAGCTTTTACGATCGCATCAGCAGCAGCTACGACCTGTTGGCCGACGCCAGCGAGAAGCACGCCCGCGAGACCGGACTCAAGGCCCTCAACTTGCAGCCGGGCGAACGGGTGCTGGAGATTGGCTTCGGGACGGGGCACTCGTTGGTAGAACTGGCCCATACCGTGGGGCCCAACGGGCACGTGGCGGGGATCGACATCTCGGAAGGTATGGCCAAGGTGGCCAGCAAGCACCTGGAACAAGCCGGTGTGGCCGATCGGGTGGAACTCAAGGTCGCCGGCGTGCCACCGATTCCCTTCGAGGATGGCAGCTTCGACGCCGTCACGATGAGCTTCACCCTGGAACTGTTCCCGCTGGACTCGATTCCCGGCGTGATCGACGAGATCAAGCGGGTGCTCAAGCCCGGCGGTCGCCTGGGCGTGGTCAACATGGCCACCGTGCCGGCCGACCACAAGGAAAGCACCCTGGAACACATCTACAAGTGGATGCACCAGCACTTTCCCCACATCGTGGATTGCCAGCCCATCGACTCGGTCAAGTATGCGCAAGAGGGTGGGCTCAAGATCACCAACACCATTGAGCTGTCGGTCTGGACCCTCGAAGTCATGGCAATGACCGCCGAGAAGCCTCAGGAGTGAGCCCTCAGTGTCGGCGGCCGCCAGTCGAAACGGCGGACCACCACGGGGGAGCCCTCGACGGCGGCGGCCGCCACGTAATCGGTTCCGCAGTCCAAATGGATCAGGTACCAGCGGTGGCATTCCTCGGCTTGCGGCCGGGTCGCCAATAGCCGGCAGGGCTCCGATGGGCGGACCTCGACGTCAAAGTTCCGCAGCCGTTCGGTCAGACCCGTGCCGCGGGCCTTGAGATAGGCTTCCTTGCGGGTCCAGGTGCGGAAAAACGCTGGCAATCGCTGGTCGTCGGGCAAGGCGGCCAGCGCCGCGGCCTCCCAGGCCGAGAAGTACCGCTCGGCCAGGGCCTGGTGATTCTTCATCGGGCGGAATCGCTCCAGATCGATGCCCAACTCGCGGTTCCATGTGACCCCCACCAACACCCGTTCGTGGGAGTGCGAGAGGTTGAACCGTAGTCCGACCTCGCCGCCGCTCGCCAAGGCCGGCTTGCCCTGCGGGCCGTAGCAAAAGGCCACCTGGGCTGGTGGGCACTCCAGATAGCCGGCCAACACATGCCGCACCGTCGCCCGAGCCACGGCCCACCGCCGCTGATGATGGGGCATCCGGAACCGTCGCGCGCGGGCCAGCTCTTCTGCGTTCAGGCATCCATGCAACTGCTCCAGGATGTCGCGACCACATTCGAGGGAGGCCTGCCAGACATCCAGGCGATCCTCGGCCCGTCGGCCTGCGGTATCGGGCCCGGTTGCAGACGATTCGAGCGAGAGACTCATCAGAACATTGGCCAAATTTTGATCGTATTGCTCGCCAAGAAACCGCGCTCCTGGCGTGTGATGGCGTGGTCGTCCCCACCGGGCGGGCGATGCCCGACCCGGGGCCAGACCTTGCTGATTGACGGAACCCTCTAAAATGTAGCGACTTTTGTTCGTCTCGTGTGCGACCTTTGGAGTTTGGCCCAAAATCTGCATAGCGAGGCAGCCATGAAGACTGCAACCGTACTCCTGATCGAAAGTCGTTTGCTGGTGGCCAACCAGTTGGCGTTGATCGTGCGGTCCCGAGGCCATCGCTGCCTGTTGGTGCGATCCTCGGTCCCCGCCGGACTACGAGTGGCCGCCGAAGAGCAAGTCGACGTGTTGGTCGTGCCCGTCGGCGATGGGGCTCACTCGATGCGAAACACCGCACAGTTCTTGGCCGAGCATTCGCCCAAGACACGGCTGATCGTCACCAGCCAGACCGCTGACACCCGACTGCTCCGCCAGGCGCAATTTCTGGGCACCGCGGGCTTTGTGGCGGCCGATCGCTCGGGTCAGCGGCTCATGGAAGCCGTGACGCAGAGCCTGGCGGGCGGCGGGTTCTATGCCCATTGCCCGGCCGAGCCGTCCGGCAATGGGTTCTTCAACATCCTGATGCATTGGCCCAGCCTGTTGACGGGCGATGGCACGCCGGTGCCATAGCCAGCAGGGTGAGCCGCCGCTGGCGGTATCGCGCAAGGCCGGACTTTCGGGGCGAAAAGGCAAACTTCCTGGGCGGGACGGGGCGGGCTCCCTTGTCGATTCGCCCGCAGGAGTCAACACTACAGCGATTCGAGTGCCCCCCGCCCTGGAACTCCGCATGCGAGGAACGGTTCAATGAACAGTGTCGGTCTCCTTTTGATTCGCGTCGCCATTGGCGTCTCGCTGTTTATCCATGGCGGACAGAAACTCAATTTCTTTTCGCCCATCGCCGAAGGCGAACAATCCAACCTGCGTGGCTTTGCCGACAATCTGGATAATGTCGCCAAGGAAACCGGTCGGCCCTACAATGTGCCGAATCCGCTGACCGCGGCACTGATCGCCGCCTGGATCGAGGTCATTGGCGGAGCACTGCTGACCTTCGGCTTGCTCACGCGGTTGGCGGCGATTCCGACGGCCTTCATCATGTTCGTGGCCCTGACCTTCCATTGGCGTGACCTGTCCGAAGCGCCTGTCTTCCTTGCTGGCCAAGGAGGCATCGAGCTGCCGATGGTCTTCCTGCTGATGGCCCTGGGACTGCTGTTCACGGGTCCGGGGTCCTTGAGCCTGGACGCCATTTTTGGCTTCTTGTTTGCTGGCAAGAAGGCCGAGGAGTGACCGCTTGATTGATGCTTGGGGCGGGTTTCGCAGGCTCAGTGCCGCCCAACGGCCGATGGTGGCCGTTGGGCTGCTGCTGCTGACCAGCGGTTTGGCCCACATCGGTGTGTGGGCCGTGTTGGGCGGTCCCTGGGAAGGCCCCATCGCTTGGCGAAAGCCCATCCTGTTTGGACTGTCCGGGGCGGTGACCTCGTTTTCGCTCGCGTGGGTGCTCGGGGCCCTGCGGCCCTGGCGGCTGGATCGCCCATTGGCCTGGGCCTACTCGTTGGCCATCGGTTTGGAAGTCGGCCTGATCAGCCTGCAAACCTGGCGAGGCGTGCCCTCGCACTTCAACGAAGCCACCCCGCTGGACGCCTGGATCTTCCACGCCATGGGCTGGTTGATCACCGCCGTGACCGCCTATGTGGCTTGGCTGACATTGCGGGCGATGGGGCCCTTGGCGATTCGGCCGGCCCAGCGGTGGGCCATGCGAGGCGGTCTGGCCTTGCTGCTGACCGGAGCCCTGATTGGCTTTGTCATCGTGGCCGTGGCCGAGGCCCAGCTCGCCGCCGGCGGCTCGAGCGAAATCTACGGCCCAGCCGGCGTGCTCAAGTTTCCCCACGGCGTGCCGCTGCATGCCATCCAGTGGCTGGCCGTGGGCGGCTGGCTGATGCAACATGGTCGGATTGGCGAACGGTGGCAGATCCGCTTGATGTCCCTGGCGGTCGCCGGCCACGTTGCGTTGACCGTGTGCAGTATCGTGCAGACCCTCGCCGGCCGCGGACGCTTGGATCTGACAGCCACCACCGGGACGCTGTTCGCCCTGGGCCTGCTGGCCACGGCCTTGCCCTTTGTCGTGGCCGCTTGGGGCCTGACGGCACGCGGACTCGCCCGCAGTGGCCCCACGGACCAGCCCGCCAATACGCCGCGCGAAGGCGATCTGGCCGACACCACCGGTGTCACGCCCGCGCGGTCTCGTGCATAAAGACGCGAATCGCCCCATTCACGATCACCGGGCGTTCCATCGGAGCCATGTGGCCGGCCTCGGGGATGCAAATCAGGCGGGCGTCGGGCATGGCTTCGGCCATAATCTCCATGGCCTCGGGCGGGCTGATGGCGTCTTCTTCGCCACAGATCAGCAGCGACGGACAATTCACCGTCGGCAGCAGCTCGCGGCTATCGGGACGGGCCGCCATGCCCCGCAGGGCCGCGGCCACGGTCTCGGGGCGGGTCTTGACCATGATCTCGCGGAGCGATTCCGTCAGGTCCGGGCAATGGTTCAACGTTCGCTCGGCCAGCATCAGCGGCATCATCGCCTCGACAATCGGCATGGTCCCTTCCCGCTCGGCCCGCTGGGCGCTGGTCAGCCGGCCTTCCACTTTCTCGGGCGAATCGCCCGCGGCCAGCGTATCGCACAGAATCAGCCGGGCCAGTCGCTCGCGATGCCGGCGGACAAACGACCACGCCACGTAGCCGCCCATCGACAGCCCGCAATAGGTCACCGGCTGCGAAATGCCCATGGCATCCAACAGACCCGCCAGGTCGTCGGCCAGCTCGTCCATCAGCAGCGTATCGCCGACATGCGGGTCGCTCAGGCCAAAGCCCCGCAGATCCGGAGCGATCAACCGGAAGGATTGTCCCAAGTGGCTGATCTGCCCGTGCCACATGCGATGACTGAGCGGGAAGCCATGGACCAACAGAATCGGTTCGCCATGGCCGGCCACCTGCGCGGCAATCCGACGACCATGAACACGGTAATGCTGAGTCATCGCGGCAAGGCCCTATTCCAGAAGTTCGCCAACGTCAAAGCATCGTGTCAAAGCGGGCAGCCACCGCGGCGGCCCCACAGTCGCCAAGCCCCCCGGGGCAGACACGCGACCGCTTCCCATCTTCGCGAGGCGACGCCCCATGTCGAGCCCCCACGCTGTTTATGAAGGTCCACGGTGGGCTGCGCTTGCCGGAAGGGGCGGGGGGCCACGGAGCCGATGGCAAAAGCCGTGGGCCGGCCCTCAACGCCGCAGCGGCAGCGAGGGCTCGCGCTCCAAGGGCGGCATCAGTAGCGGTTCGGCCACCACCTCCGGCAGCCGTTGGGTGCGGAGCGGCTCGACCGCGGGCGTGGGGCGGACACTGGGTAGGGTGAACCGCGGGACAGCCGCCGTGCTGCCGGTACTCGGCGCCAGCGGCAACAGGAACGAACCAAACAACGGCTCGGGACCGTGAATCGTCTCGACCGGCGCGGGGCTGACCTCGGCCAGATGCTCCAGCAGGATCCGTCGGACTTCGTTGACCGCGCGGGGATTGCGGTGGGCCCCGGCATGATCGGCCCGCACAATCAACTGCGAATGCACGTCGTGCAACTCGGCGCTCCGCCGACGGACCACGCCATCGGTGGCCCGATCGGGCGAGACCTTGTCATCCTTCACGGCCACAATGTTATGATAGCGCACCCACGGTGGCTTGGGCGCATCCAACAACACCGGTAACAACGGCGCAGTCGGGCTCAGCGAGTCGATGCTGGTCATGTGATTGCGGAGCATCGACGGATCGCGGAACAGGTCGGGATTCTCGGCGAGCAACTCGCCACGGCTGGCCAGCATCTGGCCCGGCATGCGAATGATCCGCCGCGCGACGAACTGGGTGAAATTGTTCGAGTAATTGCTGCCCCGATGCGGGCTGGCAATCGAAACCACCCGCTTGATGCCGGGGTCGGCTTCAAAGAAAAAGATCCGCTGGACCTGCCGCCTGAGTTCCTCGCTACCGCGCATTCTTTCGAACGGTTGATCGCTGACCACCCGCCAGAAGCGGTCTTCGCTGTCCATGCTGGCCAGCCGGGCAATCAGGCCGCCCATGCTGTGCCCCACCAGCGTGATGTGCTGCATCGCGGGATCATAACCATGGGGATCCACCA
>JBJHDE010000336.1:0-607 GCA_050486385.1 Planctomycetales bacterium
TTGCAGGGGGCCGTGGCGTTCGATCTCGCGGTTCCAGCGGCGTTGGGCGTCGCGGCGCTGTTCGTCGTTGGCCGCGGGTTGATCCAAACCCAGTTCTTTCCGCAACCGCTCGGTCGAGTCCAGCCGGCCGGTCTCGGTCATTTGGCCTTCCAGCATGGGCTGAAAGCCGTCGGAGGTGGCCTCGAAGATCAGCATGCCATCGAAGGCGTAAACCACCTTGTCGCCCAAGGCCACCAGCGAGGTGTAGCGGGGACGATCGAGATTGAGGAAGGTCTGCCATTGCTGCTGGCCGTCGGCCAGGCTGACGCAGGCCAGGGTGCGATCGCCCTGCACGAACACATAATCGCCCACGACCACCGGGCTGCTGCCGGCATCGGCCACCCGTTGAAACTTCCAGCGTTCCTGCGGTTCCTTGAGATTGAGTTCATAACACCGCAAACCGCCACTGCGGCTGCTGCCATAGGTGATGAGCAAATCGCCCACGACCACCGGACTGGAACGCGAGGCCCCGGTCTGCAACCGCCAGATCTCCTGACCGTTGGCCGCCGACACGGCGATGGTCCGCCCGCCTTCGATGTTGGTGATCACGTACCAGTGGTCTTCGTGT
>JBJHDE010000336.1:617-6374 GCA_050486385.1 Planctomycetales bacterium
CGTGTTGCCAGGCCGTGGGGCTGGCCGTGCGTCCCTGGAAGCTGTCGGGATCGGTCTTCCACAGCAGTTCGCCGTCCTCGGGATTCAGGGCGAACAGTTGCTCGGCCAGAATCACCAGCTTGCCGTCGACCAGCAGCGGCGAGGCCGGGGTCTGCTCGCCGGCATCGTTTTCCTTTTTCAATACCGCCGGCAAGGCCTTTTCCCAGACCAGCGAGCCATCGCGGATATCCAGGCAGTAGGCCTCGCGCCCCGCGCCCACCTGGTAGAGCCGCCCGCCGGAGACCACGGGGCTGCTGGATTGGGCAAAGCGCGTGTAGTTGCTCTCGCGCTGGTAGACCCATTGCTCGTCGCCGGTGGCCAGGTCGAGGCAAACAATCGTCTCGAAGTACACCCGCTCGCGGGTCCGGCGCCGTTGCAGCTCTTCGCGTCGGGCGTCGTCGTATTCGGCTTGTTCTTCTTCGTCGAGTTCGGCTCGTTCCTCATCGGAGAGCCGCGGGAACTGCTCGGCGGGCAGCGACTCGGCGTTCTCGCGGCGGCGGTGCGAGTGGCTGTACAGAAACACCTTGCCATCGGCGACCACGGGGCTGGACCAGCCACCATTGAAGCCGCCCTGAGAATGCTCGGTGACCTTCCACACCGGCAGCAGGCCCGATTCGGGGAAGCTCTCCAGCAGCGTGACCTCGTCGGAGGCCCAACCCGAGCGGTCGGGACCTCGCCACTGGTTCCAGTCGGCCGCCACCGCCGCGGTGGTCAGCCCCAGCCCCAGGGCCACGGCCAGCAAAGTCGCACGAGGCGAGGGAATTGTGTCGATACCGAACATAGCGGGACAAAGCCTCATTCCGCGGGACGAAGCGAACGGCCCCTGGTGGGGCCACACGAGCCGGTTCCCTGATGCAAGGCCAGGTGAGAACGGATCATCCGTTGCCCCGGCCCCAGGGCCTTCCCATAATAAGGCACCGCGCCCCCGAAAGCACGCAACCGCCAGCCGCAACCCGAGAATTCGGGGAAATCCGCAGGCTCGGCCCCAGACACCGTTGGATGGCCTCGACACTTCAGCAGGAACACAACTCATGGGACTACTGGGCATCTTGCTGCTGATTGTGGGGGCAGCCATCCAGATTGGTGCCGTTGTGTACTACATCTGGGCCCCCTCCGGATCGATCACCGTGCTGCAACTCGTGGGGATGGTCGCTTTTGGGGGATTGGTCGAGGGCGGCGGAATCCTGCTGTTCATCAACGCGGCCCGCCAGCAACCCGACGACGAATGACGGCCCCTGACGGAAGACCGCAGACGGCCTCGACGGGCGAAGACCGACAATGGGGCATTTTCGCCAAGGCCTGGAAACCGGGATTGGTCAAAACCCGACTGGCCCAGGCGGTGGGGCTCGCGGCGGCAGCGGCCATCGCCAAGGCCTTGGTGGAGTGCGTGGCGGCCCGTTTGGCCGGCACGCCAGGTCGGGGGGTGTTGTGTGTAGCCCCGGCCGAGCACATGGGCCTGTTCGAGCCCTTGGCCAGCAAGCACGATTTGCGGCTGAGTCTGCAATCGCCCGGCGACCTGGGCCAGCGGATGCATGATTACTTGGCCGAGGGCTTTTCCAACGGCGCCCGCAAGGTGCTGCTGGTGGGCAGCGATTGCCCGTGGGTCTCGTCGTCGGTGCTGGAAGCGGCCTATGCCGCCCTGGACACGCACTCCGTGGTGCTGGGCCCCAGCGAGGACGGGGGCTACTGGCTGATTGGGGCCAAGGACCGCGTGCCGCCGGTGTTTGAAGGTGTGGCCTGGAGTTCGACTCGGGTCTGGGAGCAGACACTCGAAGGGCTTGCCGCGGCGGGCCTCTCGTCGGGTCGCTTGCCCACTCGCTATGATGTGGACACCGTCGAGGATCTGGCCCGGCTGCGAAGGGACCTGACCGAGGCCTGGGCCCAGGCCGACCCAAGCCTGGCCCGTCTGGCAGCCGAGCTGACGCGGATTCTCGACACCGAACACCGACTGGATTGATCCGCACCGCCGAGTTCCGAGGGGTTCCACGCGTATGACGGAGGACGTGGCCGTTGTTGGCGGCGGAGTGATTGGCTTATCGCTGGCCTGGGAATTGGCCAGCCGTGGGGCACGAGTGCGTCTGTTGGAACGCGGCACGCCCGGCCGCGAGGCGAGTTGGGCCGGCGCAGGCATTCTTCCGCCTTGGCCCGAGGATTGGCCCCGCGACCCCGAAGCCGCCGAGGCCCTGGCGGCGTTTCATGCCAGCAGTGTGAGTCGGCAACCCATCTGGGCGGCCCGGCTGCGCGAAGCAACGGGCATCGATAACGGCTACTGGCCCTGCGGCGGGCTGACGTTGGCGTTGCCCGAGCTGGGGGTGTCTGAATCCTCGGCCGAGGCGGCCCTCGAGCCCTGGCGGCTCCGTGGGGCCAGCGTCCAGCGGCTCGATCCCAGGACCCACGCCGATTGTCGACCGCTGGCCGCGGAGATCGCCGCCGCCTGGCTGGTGCCCGAAGAAGCCCAACTTCGCAACCCCTGGCACGTGCGGGCGTTGTTGGCCGCCTGCCGCCAAAGCGGTGTGATCTTCGAGACCGAAACCCAGGTCCTGGGCTTGGAGGTCGAGCAGGGCCGCATCGCGGCGGTCACCACCACGGCCGGACAGCGGCCCGTGCAGCGAGTCGTCTTGTGCAGCGGCGCCTGGACGCGGCTGGTGGGCCAATCGGCGGGCGTGTTGGTTCCCGTGACTCCGGTATTGGGGCAGATGGTGCTGCTACGGCAGACAAGCTGCTCACTGAACCGAGTTATCAATGTCGGCCATCGCTACCTGGTGCCCCGACGCGACGGCCGGGTGCTGGTCGGCAGCACCGAGGAGGCCCAACCCGACTTCAAGAAGCACACCACGGTGGCCGGAGTGGCTGGCCTGTTGGACCTAGCCCGTCGGGTGGTGCCCGCCCTGGCCGAGGCCGAGGTCGAGCAATGCTGGTCGGGCCTGCGTCCTGGTACGCCCGACGGTTTGCCCTTCCTGGGCCCTTGGCCCGAGATCGACGGCGTGTTCGTGGCCACCGGACACTACCGCAGCGGGTTGACCCTGGCGCCGGCCACCGCCGAAGTGCTGGCCGACGTGGTGCTGGGCGCTGCGCCCCGGCTGGACCTGAGTGCCTTTCGGCCAGATCGCCTGCTGGGCCTGGCTCACACGTCGGCGGGGCCCAATCGCTGACCGACCTGGACCGGATGGCCGCGGAGAAACTCACTGGCGGCCATCACCCGCTTGCCGGCGGGTTGCACACTCAGCAGGTCCAAGGCGTTCTGCCCGCAGGCCACCAGCAGCCGGTCGTCGACCGCCAGAATCGTGCCCGGTTGGGCCGGCTCGTCGCTCTCGACCACCTGCGCGGCGTCTACGATTAAGCGGCTGGGCTCGCTGCCTGGGCGATGCCAGAACGTAAAGCTCTTGGGCCAAGGCGTGAACGCCCGCACTTGATTGCGAAGGTCGCCCGCCGAGCGCGACCAGTCCATCTGGCCGTGCTCCTTCCTGAGGATGGGCGCCTTGGAGGCCAACGCCGGGTCTTGGGGAACGCCGGGGAATGGGCCTTCGTGCTCCAGGCGATCGAGGACTTCGACCATCAGGGTGGCCCCAAGTTCGGCGAGCCGAGGCTCGATCGAAGCGGTCGTCTCGTGGTCGCCCAGCGGCACGGCCCGTTGGGCCAGCACCGGCCCGCCGTCGAGTTCGGGCGTCATCTGCAAGATGGAGACGCCGGTCTCGGGCTCGCCATGGTAGATGGCCCAATGGATCGGTGCGGCCCCGCGGTAGCGAGGCAGCAGCGAGGCATGAATGTTCAGCCCACCCAGCCGCCCCAAGGCCAGGGTGTTGGCATTCAGAATCTGACCGTAATCGGCCACCACCAGCACGTCGGCGGCCATTTCCACCAGGGGCTGCCGGGCAACAATGCGGTTGATGCGTTCGGGGTCGAAGATCGGCAACCCCACGCGATGGGCGACCTCGCGCATGGGCTGCGGCGGCGGCTTGCCGCGACGGGCGGAACCCCGCACCGGTTGCGTGACCAGCGCGGCCACCTCGTGCCGACTGGCTAGCAACGCTTCGAACGCCGGCACCGCGAACGGCCCGGTCCCCATCATGATCACCCGCACGTACACGCTCCGCCGTTGGTAGCCAGTGGCTCGCTTTGCACGATTGGATTATCGGGGCTGTTCGAGGTCTGTCCAGCGATCCGGTGCTCGGGGCGGGCCAAAGCAACGCTAGGTTTGGATGGGTTGCTCGATGGGTTTGTCTTGCCAGGGCCAGCGGCCGGTGAGTTCGACCTCGAGGGTGAAACTCAGAAAGGTGCGGATCAGCACGACAATGGCCAGGGCCCCGAGCGACTCGAACGTCAGGTCCAGGGCCACCGTGTAGATGATGTCGGCGGCGATCAGGAACTCGAGTCCCAACAGGATGCCCTCACCCACCCGCTGCCGCAGATCGTGCAAGACTGGCCGCCGCGCGCGGGTCTGGATCAGCAGCACAATCGAGCGGCCCAGCGAGTACAGAGCCACCAGCATAATGATGCTTATGCCCAGCACCTCGATGATGGCTGCGCACCATTCGGCCACCGGCTTGACCATCTCGGGCATGGGGGTTCCTTCTCAGTCCGGGGCTCACGGCTCGCGGGACTCCTCCGACGAATCGGTGTCCTCAGGCGTTTCGGTGTCCTCGGGCGTTTCGGGTTCGCTGGCGGTGTCGCTGGGACCGCTGGTGGCGTCCTCGCCGGCCGAGCTGGACGCAGCAGCATCCGACTCGGCAGCCTGAGTCGTGGGCGGCGAACCGTTGGTCGTGGCCGTGGGCTCGGCCTCGGGCTCGTCGTCCTCAAGGGGCACGGTCACCACGCCGGCCAGGGTGTCGCCGCTGTCGACGTTCATGATCCGCACGCCCTGGGTGTTGCGGCCCAAAACGCTGATCTCGGCCACGGCCAATCGCTGGAGCTTGCCGCCGGCGGTGATCATCAGCACTTCGTCCGCGTCGGTCACGCTCACGGTGGCCACGACCTTGCCGTTCCGCTGGGTCGTCTTGATATCGCGAAGCCCCTTGCCACCGCGGCGCTGGGTGCGATACCGACGCCCGGAACTCGACGACTCGTCGCCTTCGCTCGCTTCGTCGGCGGTGTCGTCAGCGGGAGCATCGTCGGTCGCGGGCTCGTCGGTCAACGCCGCGGCGTCCACTTCGTCGCCGTCGGGCGGTAGCTCGCCAACCAGGGTTTCCTCGCGGGTCGTGTGACCAAACGGCGTCCGCTTGCCGTAGCCGTGCTCGCAGACGGTCAGCAGCGTGGCGTCGGGATCGGCAATCACCATGCCGACCACGACATCGTCTCGCGAGAGATTGATGCCCTTCACGCCGCTGGTGTTGCGGCCCATGGGTCGGGCGTCGCTGGTCGGAAAACGAATGGCCATACCCGTGGCCGTGGACAACACGACCTCGTCCTGATCCGAGCACACCGACACGCCGACCAGCTCGTCGCCTTCGCGCAGCTTGATGGCGATAATGCCGCCTCGCAACGGTCGGCTGTAAGCCTCCAACGGCGTCTTCTTGACCAGGCCGGCACGGGTGGCCATCAGCAAAAAGCGGTTGGCCTCCTTGAAATCGCGAATCGCCAGGCAACTGGCAATGCGTTCGCCCGGGACCAGTTGCAGCAAGTTGACAATCGCCCGGCCCTTGCTTTCGCGCGACAGGGCCGGCAGGTCGTAGACCTTTTGCCACTGCACCCGACCCCGATTGGTAAAGAACAGCAGGTAGT
>JBJHDE010000337.1:0-6356 GCA_050486385.1 Planctomycetales bacterium
GAGACAATGCTGGAGGCCCGCGTCATCGGGCAGCACATCGGCCAGCGGCAGCAGATGCGGCACCAGCGGCCAGCCCTGTTTGGCAATCTGTCGCAGCACCAGATGGAGGACCCGATCGGGCCGCAGCTCTTGATCGGCCAGCAGCCGCTTGGCCCGCGCGACCACCTCGGGATCGGGATGATGGGTCGCCTGGCGAAGCCGTCCGGCAGTCACTCCCACCCGCTGCCGCAACCAGGCGGTGGCCTCATCGCGGCGAGAGAAGTCGTCGGCCCCCAAGGCGGCGATGTGGGCGTCGACCTCGGCCCAGTCGACCGACTCGGGAGATCGTTGCCGCAGATACGCCCGGATGGCGTCGGGTTGCGATTTCAGCCCCTCTTGGGCGAGGATCGGTGTCAGCAGATCGGGCTCGGGTTCCCAGGGGCGGGGCAGGCGGTCGCGCGGGAAATTGGCCTCGACGGTGCCGTTTTGGGTACCGATGAGAATGCCCTGGTCGTAGCCGGCCACGATGTGCTGGTCCCCCGGCAAAAAAGCCAGTCGCCGGGGGGCGCCCTCTTGCCGAAAAGTCGATGCCACAAATCGCGCGCGGATGGTCTGAAGCTGCCCGTTTTCGAAGGTGTGGGCGTCCAGGAGTTCTCGGCTTTCGATGTCGAACAGCTCGATCCGTCCCTCGTCGACAAGCCCGGCGGCCAGCACCTGCCCGTCGTGGGCGAAAAACGGGTGCCACAGCGATTGGTTTTTGAACGAGAAGGCGTGCAGCGGTTCCAGGTCCTCGGACCGCCACAGGCGGATTGCGCCTAGGTGACCGCTGGCCAGGAGTTCGCCATCCGGCGAGAGGGAAAACTGGAAGGCGTGTTCGATGGGTCCCTGGGTCGCCAACACCCGCCCGGTGGCGACCTCGCACACGCGGAGGACCAGCTCGTCGTCTTCCTTGAGCAGTCCGTACAGCCGCTGTCCGTCGGGCGAAAAGGCCAGCTCGGTCGCTTGCCGCAATTGGGGAATTCGCCGGATGACCCGGCGGGTCCGCGCTTCCAGCACAACCGCCCCACGGGCATCGGCAATGGCCAGTTGCTGGCCCTGGGGTGCAAAGGTCACGGCTTGCCCATCGTAGTGCCGCAGTACCGGATCGCCGGTCTTGACCTCGAACACCCGCACCAGATTGGCGTTGGCCGCGTGGGGCGGCGTCTCCAGGCAGACCGCGGCCAGCAAACTGCCATCGGCCGAAAAGTCGAGCTTGGGGATGTCGCCGTGGTGCTCGATGCGACGTAGCGGCTGCCGAGTCTCCAGGTCCCACAGATCAATATGCCCAAGCTCTGTGGGTCGCGAGTGGCGATTGGCCTGCGGCCCCGAGTAGCCCCAGGCCACCAGGCGGCCATCGGGCGAGACAGCCACGCTCTGCGGATGGGCTCCGGCCGCGGGCATCGCGCCCACGACCAGCCCCACCAGGACGATGATCGTGCGACCGGTCATACACATCCCACCCTGGGGCACATCGGGAATCCCCCCTTTCCTCCCCATCCTCCCGCAATTGGTGGTGTCAGGACAAGCCGTTTCCGGTGGCTGGGGCCGAAATTGGTTCACCCGGCGGCTGGGGACGGCTACGATGAAGGCGTCCGATCGGCGAATCGACCTCTCCCACACGGGGGCCCATATGGCAGATGATCGCTCGGGGCTGGCAGCCGCCCAAGGCTTGCGGTTCGTCCCAAAAGCGCTTGCGCGGGCATCGTGCGTGGGTCTGACCCTGGCGATGGCCGGGCTTTTGCTGCACCTGCTGGCCGGCACCCTGGCGGCCGATGACGAGAGCCGGCGGGTGCCCAAGCTCGACTACTTCGCGGGGCTGGCGCTCGTTGCCGATGGCGACTACCGCGAGGCCGAGCGACAACTCCGGGTGGCCCTCCGCACGGCGATCAAGACCTCGCAGAGTCGCTGGATCGACTCCATCTGCGTGCTGACCGCCCAAGGCGAGGTCGCCCGACAGACCGGGCGTTACGAAGAGGCCCTGGCCCTGTACGAAGAGGCCCTCAAGCTTGCCGCCCGCTTTCCGACCTGGCCGCTGGAACTCAACGAGCCGGTCTCGGTCCGTCCCACGTTGGCTGGGCAGGTCAAGGTTCCGCCCTGGGGTCGCAGTCAGCGCGGGGCCGTGCAGGCAAGTTGGCCCAGCACCTACATGATCCAGCAGGGCCAGATTCTCGACGAACAGCAGTTGGCCGATGGCGGCATTTACAAGCCGCCGGTGCTGTTTCCGGTGCTGGCCAGCGAGATCCTCAGCGCGACGACCCTGGCGCTCCGTCGCCGACGCGAATTGCTTGGCCCCTCGGCGACCTACGATCCACTTTCGGCGGAACTGGTGGCCACCTGGACCCGCTCGGGTCCGCCCGAGGGCCACTGGACCCGCCCCTGGTTTGATGTGCTGTTGGGTCTGGCCTACGCCTCCGGTGGCAAAGACCATCTGGCGGCCCCGCTGCTGGCCCGCGGGGCCCAGACCCGCGGCGGTTGGGAACACCCGCTCTCGGGGCCAGCGCTAGCCGAACTGGCCCGGATGGCCCTCGATCAAGCCCAGCCCGCTAAGGCGATCGAGCTGGCCCTGGAGGCCAGCTATTCAGGCTTTCTGACCGGCGACCTGCAGCTTATTGAAGACAGCTTGCGGCTGGCTCACGAGGCCCACGTCATTGACAATCGGCCCGGCACGCTGCCGGCCCTGGAAGCCGCGTTGCGTTGGGCCCGGCAACAGCGGTATCGCAAGCTCGAAGCGAGTCTGGCGTTGTGTCTGGCCGAGTCGGCCCCGCAGGCCCCCGCCGCTGCCGCGCATTTGACTCGGGCGGGTGTCCTGCTTCAGCGGTCCGACATGGATCGCTCGTTTTTGCGGCCCCGCTGGGAGTTCCTCTCGGGACGGTTGGCCTATGCCTCGGGGCAGGTGGTTGCTGGTGATCGGCACGTGGCCACGGCGGTCAGCTCGGCCGATCGTTTCTCGTTGCGGCTGTGGCACGCGCGGATCGTCGACACGCTGTTCCAGGCCGGTTGGTTCACGCCCCGCGATGCGATGGACTTGTACGGCTTCACCCTGCGGGAATCGAACTCGGCCGACTGGCGGCGGGATCCGCTGGAGTCGTTGTGGATGCAGACCAGCGTGCTGGCCGCCCCCATGGAACGCTGGTTCTTGCTGGCGATGAGTCGCGAGAAACCCATCGAGGCCCTCGAAATCGCCGATCTCGCCCGGCGGCGACGGTTCTACAACACCCAACCGCTGGGCGGACGCTTGCTGGGATTGCGGTGGCTGCTGGATGGCCCCGAGGCCGCGTTGGGGGCTCCCGCGCGGCTCCAGCGGCAAGAACTGCTCAACGGAGCGGGGGCGTTTCAGGATCTCGCCCAGCGATCGCGGGGACTGGTCGAGCAACTTCGCGAACTGCCGCTGGACAGCGACGACGGCCCCGAGCGGCAGGCCCGCCGCGATCGCATCCAGGCCCTGGCCGAGGTGGCCGCCCGGCAGGAAGCCCTGTTGCGGAACGTCGCCGTCGCCCGCCAGGGAGCCCCGCTGAGTTTTCCGCCCCAGCGCACCGTGGCCGAAGTGCAACGCTGGCTGGCCGACGATCAGGCCGTGCTGGTGTATTTTGCCACCGCGCCCCAGGTGTTTGGCTTTCTGGTGACCCACGACGATGTCGCCGTCTGGGAGGCCGGCCCGCCGGCCGACGTGCTGGTTCGCACCCGCAAGCTGCTGGCCGCCCTGGGGCAAACCGGCGATGGCCACCGGCTCAAGCTGCCCCAATTCCAAAGCTTCGCCTGGCGGCAGGCCGCCGACGACCTGTTTGGACTGCTGACGGTGGGACTCACCGAAAGCGATTGGTTCCTGAAGTATCGCGAGATCGTCGTCGTGCCCGACTGGGTGGTGTGGTATGCCCCCTTCGAGTTGATCGACCACCGCCAGCACGCAACCTCCGAGTCGCCAACCGTGCAGCCCGCCCGGGGCGTGCCCGAGATGATTGGTTCGGTCCGGCTGCGCTATGTCCCCACCTTGGGTTTGGCGGTCACCGACCAACCGCGGCCCCGCACCACCGGTCCCACCGTCGTGGCCGCCGGGCGGGTGGCCGATCGTGACGATCCCGCCTTGGCTGTCCGCACCGTTGAACGCCTCCAGCGGCGGCTTCCCGGCTCGGTGGCCCTGCCTCCCCTGGACGAGACCGCCTCGGCCATGTCCGTGGCCAGCTTCGATCGGTTGGTCGTGCTGCACGGCATCGACCCCACCGTGGGCTTCCCTCACGGCTGGCCACTGCTGACCCTCGACCGCAAGCGGGTGTCGGCCTCGCCGCTGGATTTAATGGCCCTGCCCTGGTCGGGCCCGGCGGAGATTGTGCTACCCGGCTTCCGGACCGCGGCCGAGCACAACCTGCAAAACATCCCGCTTGAGGCCGCGGGATCGGAATTGTTTCAGGCAAGCTGTGGCCTGTTGGCCAGCGGGGCCCGCACCGTGCTGCTCAGCCGTTGGCGGATGGGCGGGCAAACCGCCCACGATCTGGTCACCGAGTTCGTGCAGGAATTGCCTCATCAGGCGGCCTCCGACGCCTGGCAGCGGAGCGTGCTGTTGGCCAGCGACGGCCCACTCTACCCCGAGCGAGAACCCCGCCTCGATTTCCCGCCCGATTTACCCGATCTGCGGGCGAACCACCCCTTCCTGTGGTCGGGCTATCTGCTGATCGATACCGGTTCCGAGGCCCCGACCGACTCGGACGCCGCGCCGCTGGGGCTGTCGGTCCGCTGATGGGCGCGGCTGGCGAGGTGTCCGCTGGCGGCGGGTCGGGCGATTCAGTCGCCATGCGGGGGGGCCGTCCAAGCCCGGTGCCCCAGAATCCCTGGAGTCCCAGGGCCGGTTGACCGAAGATGACTTACAGCAAATGTCGCCAACGGGGACGCCCACCTTGTCCCGAGACCCCAGAGCGAGTGGACTTATGAAACGGTTCCTCTTCCAAACGCACTCAGCCCAACCCGGCCACCTCCGGGCCAAGCATGGCATGTTGACTCTGGGGCTGGTGGCCCTGTTGAGCGCGCCGGCTGCTGCGCAAGATGCCCCCCACCTGTTCAGCTCGCACAAGCAGGGTCCGGTCGTGGGCGTTGCCGCGTTCATGCAGCCCGATGATGACCAACCCCCGGTGTTGGCGCCCGAGGACGATCGCCAGCGGCTGTCGTGCCCCAGTGTCGACCGCATGCGGCAGGATCTGAAGCCGGTCACGGCGCTATCGATCAACATCACGGCTGAGGGCGATCGGTTTCCGCCCAACTGTGCCGCCGAGCTGCTGGCCGAAGATCCCCTGGGTGTGATTTCGGCCAACGAGCCGCGGCCCTGGATGGGTCAGACCTTCCACTTGAAGGCCAGCAACCTGTACTCGAATCCGCTGTACTTCGAAGACATTCCGCTGGAGCGTTACGGCCAGACCCGCTGCGAGGTGATCCAGCCGTTCATCTCGGCCGGTAAGTTCTACGTGGACGTGTTCCTGTGGCCCTACCGCATTGGCATGGAACACCCCGGCGAGTGCGTCTACGCCCTGGGTCACTATCGCCCGGGAAGCTGTGCTCCCTACGTTCGCAACACCCTGCCGCTGAATGCCAAGGGCGGCGTCATGCAGAGCGCGGTCATCGTGGGCCTGATCCTCCTGGTCCCCTGAGTGGTCCCCGCGAATCGGCCCACCTCAACCACGCACCGGCGGCCGTTCCCACAACTCGGGGACCGGCCGCCGCGTTGCGTTGACAGTTGATGGCGAGTTGCCGCCTTCACTTCACTTTCTTCTTCTCCGCCGCGGCGGTTGCCAACTTGTCCTTCAAGTCCTTCTGGAACTGGGTGCCTTCCGCGATCGCCTCCTTGAACTGCTTCATTAAGGCGTCGTACTCCTTGACCTGAAGGTCATTCCCAATCTTCTCCAAGGACGCCTGCCCTTCCTTGAGGGCCTTGAGCCTGTCGGGCAGGTCATTCCAAAATCCGGTCATCGACGCAACCGACAGTCGCAATTTCGCCGCGGCCAGGGCAAAAGCGGCAATGTCATCCTGCGCATTCTTGTTGACGTCGTCGATGGTGATCTTGGGGACGCGATTCTTGTCAAGAATCGCCTGGGCCTTCTTCTTCACAATCTTGGGGTCTGCCATTCAATACGCCTCCTCGGAAAAGTCTTGAAGAATCTCCAGGGTCCAGCCACGGGCTCACCGTCCCGCGGTCGATTGAAAAAACGAATGACCCACCCGTGAGGTTCAAGACCCCCTCAAAATTTTTCCAAAAAACCATCGACCATCGGCATGGCCACCGGACACCGGAAAAAGCCCCAGTTCACGCCGCTACGGGGCCTCGCTGGATTCCACCACCCCGCGCGGAACGACAC
>JBJHDE010000338.1:0-6348 GCA_050486385.1 Planctomycetales bacterium
CGGCGTGGGCTGTTCGTCCAGCACGGTCAAGAAGCGGCGGTCCACCGAATCGCCACGATTGCCGGGATTGCCCCGACGGAAGATCACCGGCTGCACCGGTTGCGGCCGGTCCACCAGGACCATCGCCCGGGGCGGCGCCTGGGGGCTGGCCTTGTGGCGGTCGACTTGGACGCGCAGGTTGCGGAGCTTGTTCCGCTCGTCGCGGCCCAGCAGCGAATCGATCTCGTCGCGGCGAATGTGGGCCGGCGAGTTCTCGGCATGCAGGGCCTGCCGCAGGGCCTCGGCCTCGGCATCGGGCAGGGCCTCGGGCGTGCCCTCGGCCAAGGCGGCTTGCCAGGCGTCTTCGATTTCGGCGAATACCTGGGTGTAGCGCTCGGCGACTTCGGCCAGGGAGCCGGGCGGCTCGGCCAGGGCCGCGCGGATGCGGGGATGATAGCGCTTGCGTTCGGCAATCGCGGCGACTTCTTCGGCCGCACGCGCGGCGAACTCCTCGCTGGGTAGGCCGGCCAACCGCGCCCAGGGACCGAAGATCGAATCGCGGCGAATCTCGGGTTTGTCCAGCCGGCGGGTGAACCGCTCGATGCTGCGTTGCAGGAGCTTTCGCTCCTGGGAAAATTCGCGGAGATTGCCACCGGCCTGCTCGGCGGCGGGCCACTCGGCCACGGCCAACAAGTAGGCGCCGACGTTGCGTCGCACGGCGGCCTGCTTCTCGCGATAGAGTTCGTCGCGGTAGTCCTCAACGGCCTGTTCCAACTTGACCAACTGGCGATTGTAGGCCTGGGTCGCGGGCGAATCGTTGGGCGGGGCAATCAAGGGCAGCTCGGCGGGTTCCTCGCTGCTGAGAAACACGCCGTACAGGGCGTAATAGTCGGAGGTGGGAATCGGGTCGAATTTGTGATCGTGGCACCGCGAGCAACTGATCGTTAGCCCCAACAACCCGCGGCCCACCAGGTCGATGCGGTCGTCGATCACATCATGCACGTTGTTCAAGAAGCGGCGTCCCAAGGTCAAAAAGCCCATGGCCGCCAGCGGGGCGGGATCATCGCCCAGGTCGAGCTGATCGGCCGCCAGTTGCTCAACAATGAAGCGATCGAACGGCTTGTCGTTGTTGAAACTCTGAATGACGTAGTCGCGGTAGGTGAAGGCGTAGGGGTAGCGGCGTTCTTCCTGAAACACATAGCCCTTGGTGTCGGCATAGCGGGCGACGTCCAGCCAGTGCCGGCCCCACCGCTCGCCATAGGCCGGATCGGCCAGCAAGCGGTCGACGTAATCGGCCAACACCTGCTCGGTGGGACGCGGGTCGTTCTCCAATTCCACCAGGACTTCGGGCGTGGGCGGAAGCCCGTGCAGGTCGATGGCCACACGGCGGGCCAGGGTGCGACGATCGGCCATGGGGGCCGGCTCGATGCTGGCGGCCTCCAGATCGGCCAGAATCCAGCGATCGATCGAGGTCTGCGGCCAATCGCTGGCGGCGACCTCGGGCAGCGGCGGATCGCGAACCGGCTGCAACGACCAATGACTCTCGCGGGCCTCGGCAATGCCCTCGGGCGATGCCGGCGAGGCCCCGCCGTAGAGATCGGTGTCGGGTTCGGCCGAGGCCGGCCAGGGCGCCCCCATGCGAATCCACTGATCCAGCACGGCAATCGATTCGTCGGGCAACTTGCCCGCCGGCGGCATTTGGACGAAACCGTCGTAACGCATCACCTCAAGCAGCAAACTCTTTTCGGGATGCTTCAGGTCCACCAACGGGCCGGCCTCGTCGCCTTCGACCAGATTGCGACGACTCGCGACCGAGACGCCGCCCTCGGTCTTTTCGCCCCCGTGACAGGACTGGCAGCTTTCCACCAGCATGGGACGGACGCGGCGCTCGAAGAACTCGACCTGTTCGGGCGTCCATTCGTCTGCCGAGATTCCCGGCAGAGAACACAGGAACACAACCGCCAATAGGGGCGTCGAACGCACGAGCATAGCATTTCTCGAAAACTTGGCGGTCCGATGAAACTCCGAGCAGGTTTTATTAGATAGTACCGTCTGACGGAAAGCTTCGGCAAGCATCTATCAATGTTGATGGGTTAAACCGTGGGCCAGTCGGAGTGGGCTCCTGACCCCCTGAGCGTGGGCTCCCGGATCCGCTGGGCGTGGGAAGAAGTTGTGCGACCCAGAGAGAATCAGGTAACGCGATGGATGGGATAGGGGGCAACGCCACCCCTCCAGCCATTCCCCTGAATCAGGAACGGGACGGAAGACCAACCGGCACAACTCGCAGCAATTGGTTCTCAAGAAGGAAAGTGTGTGCAACGATGGCGGATGCGTTTGACCCCTACCATCGATGGCTTGGTATTCCTCGCAGCGAGCAGCCCTGCGATTTCTACCGCTTGCTGGGGGTCCCCACGCTCGAAGACGACCTCGAAGCCATTGCTTCGGCAGCCGAGCGGCAGATCGCCTTCGTAGGCACGCATCGCAAGGGCCAACACGGCGAGGTGGCCGAGCGGGTGCTCAAAGAACTGCAACAGGCCCGCAAGGTGCTGTTGGATCCCAAGCTCCGCCCGGCCTACGAAGCGAAGATCAAGAAGCACTTGGCCAAGAAGGAGGCTGAGGCCTCGTCGTCATCGACTAGCCAATCCACCAGTAAGAGTGGTGCCGCGAGCAAGAGTGCGGCGGCAAGCAAGAGCGGGGCAGGTCAGGCCCCGCCGCCCGGCCCCAAACCGATTGCCAAGGCGGCTGGCACTCCTCCGCCCAAGACCAAGGGCCCCCGTCCCGTTGCCCCCCAAGCCAAGCCGGTAGCCACTGACGAAGCCCCGGCGGTTGGGGCCCCCGTGCTGGTGAGCAATTCGTCGTCGGTGGTCCGACGCCGCAAGAATCCGCTGCCGACGATCATGATTCTGGGCAGCGCGGCCTTGCTGTTGGGTGGAGTGCTGTACGTGCTGTTCTCGGCCCAGGCCCCGGGACCAGCGGTGGCCAATCCCACTCCGCCACCCACCGAACCCGCCGAGGATCCCGTCGCCGACCCCGAACCGGTCCGCGACGAATCGGTGCGGCCAAACTTCGGGGGTCGCGACGAACAGCCCGCCAATCCCGATGCCCAGCCCAATCCCGCTGGCGACCCGTCCTCAACCGCACCGCCAGCGAACAACCCGCCGAACGACTCGCCCGAGACCACGCCGGTGAGCGTGCCTCCGGAGGCGATGCCCGGCGACGAGCGACCCCGGCCACAACCCAGTGGTCCGCGAGGCGCCGAGGCCCTGGCTCCGCTGTTGGCCCGCATGGCCTCGCAGGCCGCCGCGCATGGCGAGGTCGCCACCGAGGCGGTCGGCTCGCGCGGGGGAGACCAGGCCGTTTCGAAAAGCGGCCAAGGGCTGCTGGCCGGCCTGGGCTTTGCGACCGCCGAGCGGTTTGGGCAACCGGTGATCACCGGCGTGCGGACGGTGTATCTCACCGCCAACGGACACGAAGAAGGCGATTTGCTGGGCCCCGGCGAACCCGAAGAGGCCATGGTCGCTCGCGAGGGCTATGCCGTGGGCGAGCTGCACGTGGCGGGCGGCAACTACGTGCAGGCCGTGCGGATCAAGTTTCAGCGGCTCACGCCCGAAGGCCTGGATCCCGACGACGGCTACCTGTCGGAGTGGAGCAGTGGCAGCGAACCCGAGAGCTTTCGCGTGCTGGGCGGAGGAGGCGATCCGCTGGTGGGCATCCAGGCGAGCTTCACCTCGCAGATGATGCTGCTGTCCGCGTTGGCGGTCCCCATTGCCGCCCCGCCGCCGCCCGAAGCCATGCCGCTGGCCGATGCCCCGACCGATCGGCCCGGGTCGACCGACAATGGTTCGATGCCGGTACGGACGTTGGCCGACTTGCTGGACACCTCGACCCAACGCAATCGGCAGCCGCCTCCAACCGCCGAAGAGGTTGCCGAAGCCCGCACGCAAGTGGACAGCATCTTTGAAGAAGATGTCCGCAAGGCCCGCGACAACGAGGCCCGGCGGCAGTTGGCCCGCGAGATTGAACTGCGTGCCCAAAGCACCACCGACAGCCCCGCCGCCCAGTTCGCCCTATGGAAGAAGGCCGCGGAACTGGCCGAGCAAGCCAATGATCCGCTCGAAGCCTGGCGGATGCTGGGCGAGATCAGCCGCAACTTCCAAGAGCCCCTGCTGGAAGATAAGCGGCGGCTGCTCAACGCGGCCAACTCGCAGGCCAAGACCCCACCAGCCCAACAGGAGCTGGCCGAAGCCTGGCTCGACCTGGTCCGCGAGTCGATCGACTGGAACGAGTTCCGGCAGGCAGCCGAATCGTTAGAGCACGCCCGACGCCTGACCCAGCGGGTCGGCAGCGACATGATGAAGGCCCGCGTCAACACGCTGGTCCGCGATGTCCGCGAGATGGGCACCATGTACGATCGGGTCCGGTCCGCCGGCGAGACCCTGGAGACCAACGCCGACGATGTCGAGGCCGCCGCCACCTGGGGCCGCTTCCTGTGCTTGTACAAGAACGACTGGGAGCGGGGCCTGCCCCTGTTGGCCAAGGCCTCGGGCGTGATCGCCAGCCTGGCCGAGCAGGACCTGGGACGCCCCAGCGATGGCGACGCCCGGGTGAGCCTGGCCGATGGTTATTGGGATTTGGGTCAGGCCGAGAGCGACGAGTTGCCCAAGCGGTATCTGATGGAACGGGCCGCCTATTGGTACGAGCGGGCGCTCGACCAACTCAGCGATCTCAAGCGGGTGCAGGCCGAGCGGCGGTTGACCGAGTACCGCGAGAAGACCTCGCCGCTGCCGGTGCGGGCCTGGATCGACCTGCTGGGCATCACCAATCCCAACCGCGATCGATTGGACGGCCGTTGGCAGCGGAACGGCAACCAGCTTGTCGGTCAACCCGAGGGGTTTGGCGCCGCGCGGATCACGCTGCCTGTCGAGATCAACGGTTCCTTTGAGTTGACTCTCAAGTATCGGCCGGTGGCCGCACCCAGCGGCATGGCCCTGGCTGTGCCCGTCGGTGATGGTCGCCGCGTTGAAGTCATCATCAACGAGCGAAATCGCGGGCGCCACGGCTTGCAATTGATCAACGAGACGCCCTTGCGCGAGAACCCCTCGTTGCAGCAGTCTCCCGTGCAGGCGGCCCCCATCAACACCCTGGAGTTGTCTGTGCAGACCGATGGGACCACCGCCGACATCGGGGCGCGGCTCAACGGCAGGCCCGTATTCACCTGGAAGGGCCCGATCGACCAAATGCGGCTGGCCGACGAGCGCGAGAATCGCTACTCAAAGAGCTTGATCCTTGCGACCGATGGACTGGACGTGGGCTTCGTTCCCGGTCGCGGTCGGGGCGGCTTCGGTCGTGGTCGGGGAGGTGGCCCTGGCGGGATTGCCGTCAGCGCGGGGTTGGGTTTCGAGGATGTCCGCCTGCGAATCACCAACGGCTGGGGTCGCTTCATCCACGACTGATCGCCAGCAGCGGGCGACGCGTTGCTGACGCTGCTGATCTCGACGGCTACCGGTGGGGCGTTCTCGAGGCTACCACTGCCGCAAGTGCGGATGCGGGTGAAAAATGTCACCAAGCAGGTGAACGATTTGAAGATGGCGGTGACGCCATTGGCCGGCGTGGTTCGTCCGGGGCGCGCAAAGCCGCGGCCCCCCAGCGCGGCCAGACCGGGTGGCACCCCGCAATCCGGGCCACAGCCTTCCACGGGCTCACAACCGTCGACAGGTTCCAGTCCACCGACGGCTGCGCGGCCACCGACCATTCAGCGGCCGCCCAGTAGCCCAAGTCCCCCCTCGTCAAGCTCATCCCTGCGGGCGATTGAGATTGCGCCCTGGCCAGCAACGCCAACGGGCAACAGATGTCCGATTGAGGTGGCGCTCCGGCAGGCAGTTCACCTACAGGCGTCCCGATGTTGTGATTGTCATGCTGCCATTTCCACGGGTCGGGACACACTGTTCAGACGCAGCACGTCGATTTGTTCGAGAGTTCGGTCAGGACGGTGATCAGTGTGGCCATATGCTTGCCTATATCCTAGGTGGTCGTGGAGGCCTCAACTCACGAAATATTACAAGCCAAGCACAAGCAGCCAATAACCCGTTACAACGGCTGATCAAATTGAGTGTGCGCACATGGCTTTGGACGGGTGCCAGGGTCTGTGTTCGAATCACGGCCTTCTATCGACCAGGAGACGTCCGCCCGCTGAGGTACCTCTATGAAGCATGGGCCAGGGGTAGGCAGGTCATCTACGTACCCTACGATAATGTGTGATCGGCTAGAAGCCAGCCATTTCCAGCGTTACCCTCAGCAGAACCTTACCATGAACATTTCCTCAGCGATCGAGAGCGGACGGACCAGTATGGTGCGGGCGATGTTGGAAGC
>JBJHDE010000339.1:0-3130 GCA_050486385.1 Planctomycetales bacterium
ATGCTCCAGGGCATCGCACAAGCCGGGGCCCAGCAGCCAGCGCGGCTGTGCTTCAATTACAACAACCCGCTGGTCCGCAAACTGATCACCGTGCGGGAGCCTGAGCTGTTGCACCGGTCCATCGAATTGCTGTACGTGCAAGCCCTGCTGCTGGGTCAGCACCCGCTGAGCAGTCAGGAACTGCAACTGTTGGGCGACGGCCTGCTGGGGATGATCCGCTTTGCTATCGACCCTCACAGCCAAAGTGAGTGAAGGCCGCCCGCCGACGTTTACAACAGGTCGTCCTCGTCGGTGTCCATCTTGAGTTGCCGCATCTTGCGGTACAGGTTCGAGCGGTGCAGACCCAGCAGGTCGGCCGCGGCGGTCATGTTGCCGCTGGCTCGCTGAATGGCCTTTTGAATGTACTCGGTCTGAAAGCGGTGCGTGGCCTCGGTCAGCGGCAGATCCAGCAAGTCGACCGCGCCCAAGCCGGCGGCTTCACCCGGCATGATGAAGGCCAGATCCTCGGCCTCGATCCGCTCGCCGCTGGTCAGGTAGGCCAGCCGCTCCATGAGATTCCGCAATTCCCGCACGTTGCCGGGCCAGGCATGGGTTTGCAACCGCTTGCGGGCCTCGCTGGAGAACCGCGGAATCTTCTTGCGACGGGCCCGCCGCGAGAAATCGGCCAGAAAGTGCTCGGCCAGCAGCAGGATGTCGTCGGGCCGCTCGCGGAGCGGCGGAACCTCCAGGGTCACCACCGCCAGCCGAAAGTACAGATCCTGCCGGAACCGCCGCTCGCGGACCATCTCTTGCAAGTCCTGATTGGTCGCCGCCAGGACCCGGGCGTCGGTGTGAATGGGCAACGATCCGCCGACCCGCACCACGACCTTTTCTTCCAGCACGCGCAACAGCTTGGCCTGGCCACTGAGGCTCATATCGCCAATTTCGTCAAGAAACAGCGTGCCGCCGCTGGCCAATTCAAACTTGCCGGGCCGGGTCTCGTGGGCATCGGTGAACGCGCCCTTTTCATGACCAAACAGTTCACTTTCCAGCAGGGTCTCGGTCAGCGCCGCGCAGTTGACCGCCACGAAGGGTTGATCGCGGCGGTCGCTCAAGTAGTGAACCGCCTGGCTGACGACCTCCTTGCCCGTGCCGTTCTCGCCCAGAATCAGCACGGCCAGCTCGGTCTTGGCCACCCGCTGCAGGGTGCTACGCAGGGCCTTGATGGGTTCGCTCTCGCCGATCAATTGGACCCGTTGGGCGGCGTCCTCGGTCATCTGCCGCCGGGTCTGCAGCAGGCCCTCGCGCTCCTGGGTGTTTTCCAGGGCAATCGCGGCATGGGCGGCCAACTCGGTCAGGGCGGCCTCGTCCTGGGCATTGAACGCCCCGCTCCGCTTGTTCAGCACCTCGAACACACCAAACCGCTGGCCATCGCGTCCGTTGAGCGGCACGCATAGCAGGTTCCGCGTCTCGTAACCGGTCCGCTGGTCGACGGCGCGGTCAATGAGTTCGGGCGAGATCTCGTCGCTCACCCGTCGAGGCTCGCCGGTTTGCATAACCGTGCCGACAACGCCCGCGTCATCGGGAACCCGCAGTTCGTCCTGGTCTAGTCCCAAGGCGGGTCGGCCGACGAGCTGCCGCGTGCTGCGATCCCACAAGAAGATGCTGGCCCGATCGGCCCCGAGCAGCCGACAGGAGGCCTCGGCCATTTCGACCAACAGGGGCTCGGTCTCGCGGGCCTGATTCCACTGGTTGGCAATCGCCAAGATGGCTTCCAGCCGTTCGATCCGCGCCGCCGAGTGGCTCTTGAGTCGGACTTCGTCCAGGCCCAAGGCCAACAATGGGGCAAGCTGCGCAGCTTGGGCAGCCGCCGACCGCCAGCCATCGCGAGCCGCACGGTGAGCAAAATCGGCCAGGATCAGCACTTCGCCGTGAGCGGCCTGAGGCGACAGGGGCGAACCGAGCCAGGGCACATCACTCAGGGTGACCTGGCCGACCTCGCCGCGGTCGAGCACCTCGGCCAGAAAGTCGCGAGGCAGCGGACGCGATCGGCCAACCTCGCCCCGCAGATGCCAGCGGCCGTGTTCGGCGGCGGCCAGGGCCACGTAGTCGGCCTCAAACACCTGGGCAAACAAGGCCAAGGCCGCATGCAAATAGGCCTCGACTTGCGACTGGCTGCACGAGAGCGCCAGCAAGCGGGTCCCGCTGGACAATGCATCCGCCTGAGCGGACCGCGATGCGGACGCCGGCGACTCCAGCGGAAGCCATTCCTGCACGATCATACTGCGTCCCGCGAATGCCCCTGGATTCGGCCGATATCCGTCAACGTATCGGCAGCATGCCCACCCTCAGGCCGACCTCGACGCGCCGTCCCGCGTTGTCGGCTCGTTGTGGGTCGACCCCCGACCACCACGAGCCATCATGCTAGAGGCTCGCGGAACGCGCGGCAACGATTCGCGGACAGCTTTTCGCCAAGCAGGATTTCCCACGCCCCGCCGGACAAGCCGCCAGCGCCAAAGGCTCCGATTGGGAACGAGTGCGGGCCTCACAAACCCCACAACCCCACCGGTTTAGGAAAGCCCCAGTGAGCGGCCAGGGCATCGGCGGCGTGTTCGCGATCGGTAATGTCCCCCCAGCCGCCATTCCACAAGAAGGCGTGGGCCAGTTCGTGGGCGATGACCCAATGGGCAAACTCCTGCGGGCTGTCGCTCAGATGCGGCTTGAGTACCACCGCCCGACATCCCCGCCAAGGGCCACTGGTGGCCAGTTCCACCTGGACCACCCGCCGGCGATTGGCCACCACGTCGGCGCGAATCGTGAAGGCCGGATCATCCAGCAAATCGGTCAGCACTTCGCCCGGCAGCGCCACCAGCACATGGGTCACCCGCTCGATCAGCCCAGCGTGGTCCAGGCGTTCGGCGACATAGCAACGAATCGACTCGCGGCAGCGCTGGCAGGGATCATTCATCGTCGCGGAAACCCTGGGAGTCACGGAAGAGTGTCATGGACCACGCGCTACGCGAGGTCCATGGGAACACGCCGTCAACCGTGAGTTGGGGATAACAAGGGATGGACCATCAATAAAAGACAACGACGTGACATGACAACACACAAGTTTGGCCAGTCGCGAAAGCCACCGAAAAAATGAAAT
>JBJHDE010000339.1:3140-6346 GCA_050486385.1 Planctomycetales bacterium
AACCGACGGTGTTCACAGTATCCTCTTGTCATCAACATTCAGGCGTTCAATGGTTCGCAAGGCAGGTCGAAGGCTTCGGCGACGGCGGAGTTGGTCAATCGCCCCGCGACCATGTTGGCGGCCGAGGCCAGCATGGGACACGCACCCAGAGCGGCCTGGGTTCCCAACTTGGCCAGCCGCAACACGTAGGGCAAGGTCACGTTGCACAGGGCGTAGGTGCTGGTCCGCCCAACGGCGCCAGGCATGTTGGTCACGCAGTAGTGGACCACGCCATCAATCACAAAGGTCGGATCGCTATGGGTCGTGGGCCGACTGGTGGCCACGCATCCGCCCTGGTCAATGGCGACATCAATGATCACGCTGCCGTTCTTCATCAGTCGCAGGTGTTCAGGTTCCACAAGATTGGGCGCGCGGGCCCCGGGAATCAACACCGCGCCGATCACCAAATCGGCCAGGGCCAGTTGCTCGGCAATCACGTGCCGATCACTAAACAAGCAATTCACATTGGCCGGCATCACATCATCGAGGTACCGCAAACGATCGACGTTGATATCCAGAATGTTCACATCCGCGCCGAATCCCGCGGCCACCTTGGCGGCATTGGCCCCCACGATGCCGCCACCCAGCACGGTAATATGCGCCGGCTTCACCCCCGGCACTCCGCCCAGCAGAATGCCTCGGCCCAGTTGCGGGCGTTCCAAAAACTTGGCCCCTTCCTGAATGCTCATGCGACCGGCTACCTCGCTCATGGGCGTCAGCAAGGGCAGCCGGCCCTGCCGGTCGCGGAGCGTCTCGTAGGCCAGTGCCGTGGCGCCGCTGTCCAGTACGGCCTGCGTCAGTTCGCGGCTGGCGGCAAAGTGGAAGTAGGTAAACAGCGTCAACCCCTCGCGGAGCAAGAGCCACTCCTGAGCCAGGGGCTCCTTGACCTTGACCACCAGGTCCGACTCGCCCCAGACCTGCTCGGCCGAATTGATCAGGATTCCGCCAGCCCGGGCGTAATCGTCATCGGCCAGCCCGCTGCCCAGTCCGGCCCCGCGCTCGACCAGTACCCGATGCCCGGCCCGCGTGAGTTCCTCGACCCCCACCGGCAACATGGCCACACGGTACTCGTCTTGCTTAATCTCTTGGGGAACGCCAACAATCATCCGAGGTTCCTTGGAGTGAGAGGACCGCTGAATCTGTCTTCCGGTCCGAGGCCGCACGGTGCCAACCCTTCGCTTGCCACCGCCCGAGGCCCTGGTGTTCGACGCCGTGGGCACCTTGCTTGAGCCATCCGACCCCGTGGCCGAAACCTACCAGAGGTGGGGTCGACGCTGCGGGGCCGAGCTTCCGGTTGAGGAAATCGCCCGACGGTTCCGGATCGCCTTTCAACGCGAGGAAGACTTCGACGCCACCGTCGCCGGCCACCTCACCAGCGAGGCCCACGAGCGGCAACGCTGGCAGCGGATCGTGGCGGAGGTGTTCGCCGAGCTGCCTTCCACCAATAGCCTGTTCGAAGCCCTCTGGGCTCATTATGCCCGAAGCACCGCCTGGCGGCTATTTCCCCCCGCAGTGCGAACCCTGGCCAAGTTGGATCGCCAGGGGGTGCGGTGGGTCGTGGCGTCGAACTTCGACCACCGCTTGCACGAAGTGATCGCCGGGTTTCCCGAGCTGGCCGGCTGCACGGAAGTCCTGATCTCGTCAGAACTTGGCGTTCGCAAACCGGCACGAGCCTTTTTCCAGATCGTCGAGCAACGGCTGGGGGTGCCGCCCCTTGCGATCGCAATGGTTGGCGATTCGGAAATCCACGATTTAGCCCCTGCCCGATCGATGGGTTGGCAGGCCATTCCCATCCAACGGCTCGAATCCTGGGCGGCCGAAGGGTTGGCCCCAAGCGAAGAGCCGTGATCGAACACATCCCCAGGCGGATCGGCGACTGGGTGGTGGGCCTCATTCGGCGGGTGATCCGCAACTACCGCGTTCGCAACGACTTAAAGAAGCGTTGGATGCTGGCCGAGTCGAAGCCTTTACCGTCCAGGTCTTCGACCGAGAGGACGACACGGTAACGGTCGACGATGAACACGTGCATCCGCACCCGGCGGCCATTGGCCGAAACGGTGAACTGTCGGCCATCGAAGCGGCCGCTGGACACGTTGCCATCGTCCGAGACACTCGCGTCGTCGTACTCCGAGGCCACGAAATCGGCTGCCGCCCGCATAAAGCGATCGTTCTCTCGGGCGACCCGTGGATTGGGGATCTCGGCCACATAGGCGCGGAAGATGTAGCCGCGGCTGGAGGCCACATTCGCCTGAACCCGCTGATACTGCAATTCGCCGGCCAGCGTGGGCTCGCGGACATTGACCTGAAGCTGAAAGGGCTCATAGGGAAACTCGACCCGCAGCCCCGGAAAGTCGAATGGCCAGCCCTTAGTCTCGGGTGGCGACGAGACGACAAACACCGCCACACCGGCCAGGACCACGGCTCCAACGACCAAGGTGCCGATCAAGACCATGATGCCGGTATTCGAGCGGCGCCGGCGCGGGGGCGGGGTGCCTTCGGAACTGCCCGAGCCCGACGACTTGCGCTTGGTGCCCGACAGCGAGCTTAAGAATTCGTCGGTCTCGCCGTCGGCCGGTTCGGCTGTGGGCACGCCGCCATAAGCCGCACCGACGGGAACGGCGGCCACGGGACGTCCCATGATTGGGGCGGCATGCGCCATGGGGGCCGGATGGCCCACGCCCGCCGGATGGCCAGGGTAGCCGCCGACCGGAGCGGCCACGGGATGCACACCCATGGGCTGCTGAGGATAGCCCACCGGTTGAGCAACCGCCGCGGGTTGGAAACCGGGTCGCAATTGGTCAAAGGTCTCGTCGGCCCGCTTCCAGTCGGGCCAGCCTTCGCGCCAGACCAGGCCATCGGCAGGAACGCGGTTCTCTTGCAGCCACTGCTTCATTTGGTCGGACTGGGCCGGACCGAATTGGTCGCCCGAGCTGAGCCGCACGTACCAGTGGGCCTCGGGGGCATCGGCAAAGGGATCGGGCAGGGGAGCCAGCGGGGCGGCCGCGGCTGGAACGGGGCCGCCTCCGCCACCGGGTACGCCTCCGGCCATCACGGGTTGAGCAAATCCCCCGGGCTGTCCGCCACCGGTCGGTTGAGCGGAAATCGGCTGAGCCAGCTTGGGTTGGGCCACCGGCTGGGGACTGGCCTGGATGGGCAGGGCCTGCGGC
>JBJHDE010000340.1:0-6316 GCA_050486385.1 Planctomycetales bacterium
GTTCCAGCTCGTGCTGGCGTTCCAGGGCTTCGGCCTCGATCTGGCGGAGCTGCTTCTGCCGCTGGGCCCGACGCACCGCCTGCCGGACCGCCGGGGCAAGCTGGCTCTCGGAGCCAGGCCCCTTGACCAAATAATCGGCCACGCCCTGCTTCATGGCCTGGGCACACAGGGCCTCGCTGCCGCTGCGGGTGTGCAGCAGCACCGGCACATGGGGCCACAAGTGCCCAATCCGATCCAATACGGCCAGCCCATCGGCCCAGTCGAGCCGATGTTCGGTGATCACGGCATGCACGCCGCCGGCAGCCAAAGCCGCATCGAACTGGTCGGGCGAGGTGATCTCCACGACTTCGGCCGTGCCAAGGCCTCGCAGCAGCGCATGCACAATCGCCACGCGATCACCCGGGTCGCAATCCAGCAACAGAATCCGCAGCGGCGATTCCATCGTGCGGCTCGTGGGGCAGAGACGAGAAAACTAGCCCTCATCACACAAGATAGACCTCAGGGCCCCCGCTGACGAGCGCATCCCGCAAGGGAACCAACCCGTAGGTGGATACCGAGGAGCCAGCGGCATTCTCCATGACCAGCCGCTAGGATTTTTCCCGAAGGCAAAGGGTTTCCCCTCAAGTTGACTGTCCACGTTGATCGAATTCTGGGCGATGAGGCACGCCGATCGATGGCTGTCGAAGACGCGCATCAGGCCGATACGCCCCTGGGGGGAGCGTGCGGTGCAAAAAGCCGTCTGCCCCGCGGGCCCGGTTTGCTGCTATGGTGTGCGGCCCCGGCTTTGGGGCAGGGTGATCGGTCGGCCATCGACGGGCCGGGACGACACGGTTTCTGTGCGAGGAGCAACGCCGTATGCGAGGATTCAGCCAGGGCCTGGCAAGCGCGGTCTGTGGGGCACTGCTGGTGTGGGGGGCTTGGTGCTGGCTTGGGCTTGAACCCCCAAGCGGGCCGGCTTCGGGGGCCGCCGAGACGCTGGCCGAGGGCGAGGTGATGCTGTCGGGCGAGACCGCGCGGCTGCCGCGAGCATCCCAGGCCGCCGAGGCCCAGCTTGTGCAACGGGGCCGTAACTACGCCCAGGGCCGCTTTGGCTCGGGCGGTCCCATGGTCGAACCCGAAGACGAGCAACCCTGGCTGGCCCCGGGACTGACCGAGGCCGAGCGGGCCGCCGTGTTTGTGTATCACCGCGCGAATCGCAGCGTGGTCAACATCAACACCAAGAACGTCCGCACCCTGCATCTGGTGATGCTGGAACTCACCAACGAAGGGGCCGGCAGCGGCTGCGTGCTGGACAAAAGCGGCCGAATTCTCACGAATTATCACGTCATCGAGGACGCCGGCCGCATCGCGGTCACGCTTTACAACGGGCAAACCTACGACGCCAAGGTCGTTGGGGCCGACCGCCCCACCGACATCGCCGTGGTCCAGATCGACGCCCCGCCCGAAGAACTGCACCCCTTGCCCATTGGCGACAGTCGCGATTTGCGAGTCGGCATGCAGGTCTACGCCATTGGCAACCCTTTTGGCCTGGAGCGTACGCTCACGGCGGGCATCGTCAGCAGCTTGAACCGCACGCTGGGCATCACCCGCGGGCGTTCGATCCGTTCGATCATCCAGATCGACGCGGCCATCAATCCGGGCTCCTCGGGCGGGCCGTTGCTCAACACCCGGGCCGAACTCGTGGGGCTGAACACGGCCATTGCCAGCACCACCGGGCAAAGCAGCGGGGTGGGGTTTGCCATTCCCACGACGTTAGTTCAGCGGGTGGTACCCGAGTTGATTTCGCACGGCCGCTTCATTCGGCCCGAGGTGGGCATCGTCAAGGTGTTGGAAACCGGCGAGGGACTGCTGATCCTGAGCGTCGACGCCGACGGCCCCGCGGCCCGGGCGGGCCTCCGCGGACCGGCGATGGTCAAACGCCGCGTGGGCTTCTTTACGCAGGAAGTTGAAGACAGGAAGGCGGCCGACCTGATTGTGGCGGTCAACGAGATCGAGACCAAGACCGCGGATGACTTTCTCACCACGGTCGAGAGCCACCAACCCGGCGAAAGCGTGCGGATTACCGTGCTACGGGACGGCAAGCCCCTGACCCGCGTGGTCGAGCTGGTGGCCAGCGGTTCGCGGTGAGCGGTGCTACACCCGCCGCCAGAATTCGAACCACATGGGCTTGGCCTTGTGCCGCAGCTCAAGGAGTTCGTCGTCTTTGCAGCGTTGCTCGCGTCCCTGACGGAAGGCCATCGCCAGACAGACCAGAAACACACTGGCCATCATCCCACCGGTGGAGAAGCTGTTGCGGACGGTGCTCACGTCTTCGGCACTCAGGGGTTTGGTCATTTTGGCGAGGGTGGGCAGTTCGCCACGCTCCCAGAAGTACCAACCCGAGAAGCCCGCGCTGCTGACGGCCACCACCAGGGCCACGGCCAGAGCAATCTTCCAGCCTTGGCAGTCGTAGCCAATGGTGCGGCCCAGCCACAAGCCGCAGGGCACGCCAATCACAAAGCCCAGGCCCAGGCCCGCCAGAAAGGCAATCACTGCGGAATCGGTCATGAATTTTTCTAGCCCGGTGTGGTTGGTTCGTCCGCAGAATTATTCGCCCGGCCTGGTCCGGCGGGCAAGGGCGACTGGGTGCATATCCGCCACAATGGGCAAATGGTCGCTGTAGGACGAATCGGTTCGGGCCAGACCGCTGCGATGCAGGGCCTGATCGCTCATCCGCCCGCAGTCCAGCAGAAAACACTGGGCAATCTGCACGGTTTTGGCCGAATAGACCATCCAGTCCAGTCGGCCGGGGGGAAAGGGCTGGCGATCATCGCGCCAGGTCCATTGGTCTTGGGTGCCCAGGGCGGCAGCCTCGACGGGTTCCAGATCGTGGGCGTTTTCGTCCAGGCCCGCCCGCAGCCGATCAAGCGGTTCGCGCGTGCCCACCAGATTGAGGTCACCCGCCACCACCAGATGCCGCTGGTTGCCGATCATCCGTAGCGTGCGGTTGATGGTCTGGGCCTCGACCAGCCGTCGGGCGTCCTCCGGGGTGTTGGGACCACCGCAGCAAGTCAGATGCACGCTGGCCACCGACACCCGACCTTGGGGCGTATCGGCCACGGCGGCCACAAAGCCCAGGTGATCGCCGAAGTAGCCGTTCTCGGCCACCCGCTCGCGATCGGTGGGGCGGAGTTCCAGGCGATAGGGGCCGAGCCGGGTGAGGGGGAAGCGGCTGACGATGGCTACCCCCCGAGCCGCGGACTTCCGCACCTGCCAGGCCGTGTTGATGGGGACCCGAGCGTTGAACCACTCGGCCAGTTCGGTGGCGTCGACATCGTCCCACTCTTGCACCAGCACGATGTCGGGGGCCAGCACCCGAAACATCCGCGCGAAGGGCCCCGCATGTTTATGGGGCGAGTTGGTCAGCACGTTGTAGCTGACCACACGCAGGCAGCCCGCCGGCTTTTCGGGCAACGGGGTTTCGGTCAGCACTTGGGCCTGCTGCGGGGGTCCGGCTTGACTCAACGGATCGAAACTCGGACGAACCACAGCTTCCTCAACTCACGGGGACATCCCAGCACCGAAGGGGGCCGAGAAATGTCTCATTAGAGAGTCGAAGGGGCGAATGGTAAAGCCACCAGCAAGCGATTGCGTGGGCTGCGGCGACGAGCCCCCAAACTCACAGGCCCTGCCGGTGCGGTTGGGTTGGGCGAGGACACCACGTTCGATCCGCTGGCCCCCACGAGGAGGAGGCCGCTGGCGCGAGAAGATGGGAAGGCCGTTCGACACCGTCGACGGACCTACTCGACCCACGGAGGAAGCAACTCCCCACGGTAATAGAGATCCATGAGCGGCTGGGATTGTTGCAATCGTTCCAGGTGGGCCCCTTCGAGGTGTGGTGAATCAACCCGGAGTTCCTGAATCGCGGGCGATTCCTCAAATGCCGCAAGATCCTCTGGCGTGATCGGGACGCCGTCGAGCTGGAGGTACTCCAAGGTGGGATGAGGGGCCAAGCGGCGGAGAGACGCCCCCGTCACGCGGGTTCCGCGAAGA
This sequence comes from Planctomycetales bacterium, assembly GCA_050486385.1. Classification (GTDB taxonomy): domain Bacteria; phylum Planctomycetota; class Planctomycetia; order Pirellulales; family Pb10988; genus JBJHDE01. The sequence goes on from JBJHDE010000340.1 coordinate 4,033, forward strand.
TCGACCGTCCGCAACGGGTTCTGAGGGCCCAGAATCGCGTGAATTCCCCGATCGGTCACGGGGGCGTTCTGCAACAGCAGAGCGTGGATCGGGGCCGCGCAGCTCAGCATCTCGAGCCGCTGGTCATCCATGCAGAATTTGTAGGTTCGCGTGGAGGGCTGACGGGGGAATGGTTCCTCACGGTCTTGCCGATGCAGGGTGTCCAACTCATTGTAGAACACAAGTTCGTCCAGCTCGTCCGGCACAATCGTGAATTCCGAGCGCTTGCGCGCGCGGACTGGGGGCATATCCAGGTGGTCCCACTTGGCCCACACGTCGTAGGTCACGCGGTAGCGCCCCTGATCGTAGCGCGCAATTTGGTACTGCTCACATTCAAAGGTCTCGAACAAGTCCCACCCGACTACGAAAGCGGGCTGCCCTCGCTTGAGTTCAATGAACTGATGCTCTACGCGGTATCCCGTGTCCAAATTCTCGACCGTCACCTGGAAGCTGCTGACAAGGACCGGTCCGCCCTTCAGGGCCTCCGTCACGATATAGTCGATTTGCCAACTGACCCCTTGAAGCTTCTTTCGGAAAACGTCGTCCATACTGGTGGGGTGATGCTTGGTGATCGTGACTCGGAGATCACCGTCGTCGGCAGCGACCAGGGGCCACGGACAAGCCGCCGCCAAAAGCAGCAGCATCCCGATGCGGAACGAATGGTCGGGCACGAGTGACTCTCCTGCTGATAGTCCGGTGGGTGCTGGAGGGATCGGTTGGTGCTGGTGGCCGATTCGCCGGGGGGCGCGACCTGCTGGCGGTTGGTGATCCGATCATTCCACTAGCTCGGGCAGTTCCTCGCCACAAAAGACAATCTTCATCCATGGCCGAAACCACTGAAGTCGCGTGACATCCGCCATCTCCAGATGGGGCGAGTCGACACTCAGCGTATTCAAGGCTGGGGAATCGTGAAACAATTCGAGGTCTTCGGGCGTGACGGGCACGCCATCCAGCAAGAGTCGGCCGAGTGAGGGATGCTTGGCCAGTCGACGGACCGATGCGGACGAGATCCGCGTCCCCCGCAGATCCAGGCCCAGGACCTTGGTGTCGGGGCCCAAGATCGCATGCAGGCCACGATCCGTCACTGGGGCATTCTCCAGGCAAAGCACGCGCGGCAGGCCGACGCAGCTCAGGATCTCCAAGCGGTGGTCATCCATGCAAAATCGATTCATGAGCATGGACTTGGGCTCAAAGCGAAGTTCACCCCGGCGAAAGCGAACCAGTTGGTCAACATAGTCCGCAAACGCCCGTTCACACCGCTCATCGGATTCAATCGTGAACTCACTGATTTTCTGGGCGCGGACCGGCGGGCGTCGCAGATGCTCCCAGGTGGCCCAGGCTTCGTGAGTCACACGGAACCGCCCTTGATCCAGGCGGACGATGTCAATTTGAACTTCAGGGTTGGAATTCAGGGAAATTCCGACGATGTCCGCGGGATAGCGTATCGGCTGCCCATCGTGTTGGTAGCGCACGGTGTAGCCGGTGTCGAGATTCTCAATCGTGGCGGCGACCCCGGAGCGGAGGACCGGACCTTTCCGCAGTGCTGCCGTTTGCAATGACTTGGTCAGGGTGAAGCTGAGTCGCCGGGTAATCCGGACGGTGTGGAGTTCGCGGACATCCTCGAAGCTGGTTGGTTTGCAATCGCCCATGGACAGTTGCAAGCCGCCATCATCCGCTCGGCCCACCGAAAGCGTGCCGGCCAGCGTCCCGAGCAACAGAGCGCCGACTGCTATCGAACGCAAGGACCATCGAAAGGACATTGGAACACCCTCCATGCCATGTTCGTGAAACACAAGCGGAACGCACCCCATGCGATCCCCCGCGGGCGCCCGCTCTCTGGCCGTTTGCCCTTTCCGAATGGGCTTCGCGCCATCATCCGACCTGTGACCGACCGTGGGCATTGTCCGCGCAGGCAGGGCCGACTCGGTAGCCTAACCAGTTTTTCCAGGCGGAATCAACCCCGGGCCCGCCCGGTCTCGGGGGTCCGTCGGCCGGTTCGAGCCTGGCATCCGTCGAGAACTGTCTGGGTGGAGGCGGACGAGCTTCTCCTCGGTTTGGAACATCGGTGGCGACATCGAGTGGACGCGGCCCCCTGCGAGGTCTCGCGCCACGTGCCAAACTTCAAGGCTGTTGGATTGTCAGCGTGCTGGGGGCGGCTTCGAGTTGGGTGCCGTCCGAGAAACGCACTTCGAGCGGCTCGTCGCCAAAGTTGTAGGCCATGTAGGTCCGCTGTCCGTCGCGATGG
>JBJHDE010000341.1:0-6316 GCA_050486385.1 Planctomycetales bacterium
CGACCGCCCCGTGCTGGCCGTCGGCACGAAGGCGGGCGCCGTGCGACTATTCCGCCTCGAGGCCGAGGCCGACACGCCCCCCCTGCGGCTGCCCGGCCACCACGGCGACATCCACGGCCTGGCCCCCAGCGATTACGCCACGGCCGCCCTGGAGTCGATTCTCGCCGGGCACGAACACCTGAGCCGCCTGCACGATCCGCGGGATGAAGGCGCCGTCGATGCCGAAGATCGGGCCAGCGTGTGCCAGTTGGCCCAGCACCTGTATGACCGTTGGTCACAACTCACCGGATTGCCCTGCACCGCGTGACGGGGCCGACGATGGTCTGGATCGACAGCGTCAGTTGATGGTCGAATCGTTGGAACTGACCTGCGAGGGCTGCAACCGCGTGATCCGCAGGCGATCGACCCGCCGACGATCCACCCGCAACACCGTGAGTCGGGCGTTGCCGGAGGTGACCTCTTCGTTGACCTGCGGCATGTGGCCCAGGGTGTTGAACACCAGCCCGCCCAGGGTGTCGTAGTCGTCGCTGACGGGAATTTCGAGGTGGAGTTCGTCGTTGACCTCGTCGATCCGCATCCGGCCCGGGGCGTCGAAGGTGCCATCGGGATTGGCGGCCAGTTCCTCGGTGAACTCGTCTTCGCTGTCGTGCTCGTCGACAATGTCGCCGACGATCTCTTCCAGAATGTCCTCGATCGTGATCAGCCCCGAGACGCCGCCGAACTCGTCGCTGACAATCGCCATGTGCTTGCGATTCGCCCGGAACTCGGCCAGCAGCACGTCGATGGTTTTGGTCTCGGGGACGAAGACGGCCTCTTGAATGATGTCGCGGACCCGCAGCGTGCGACCGTTGCGTTCGTTCTGGGGATCGACCAGGGCCATCAGCAAATCGCGGACATGCAGAATGCCGCGGATATCGTCGCGGTCCTTTCCAAACGCGGGAAAGCGGGTGTGCCCCACGCTGCGGACCAGCTCGACGGCATCGTCCAGCCGGGCGTCGTAGGGCACGCACAGCATGTCGGTCCGCGGGGTCATGATCTCGCGGACCTCGACGTCCCGCATTTCGATGACGCCTTCAATCATGTCGGCGGTCTGCTCGAGGATGTGGCCATCGCGCTGGCCATCGTCGACCACGGCCATGAGTTCGTCTTCAAACGACTCGTCGGACAGCTTCTTCTGTTGACGATCGAACAGCCAGAAGATGACCGCGTCGATCATGCGGGCCATGGCCACGGGCAACCACAGCACGCGGGCAGTGATCCGCCACACCGGCCAGGTGATGACCAGAAAGCGCTCGGATCCCAGGCGGACCCAGGTCCAGGGCAGCCAGCTTTGCAGCACGATCAACACGCCGGCGGCCAGCAGCAGCTCAATGACCACTACCTGCCAACCAGCCTCAGGGATGGTGGCCCGCACCAGGGCGAACAGCAGTGCCAGGCTGATCACGATCCACAGGTTTTGCAGCAACTCGGCCGCCAGGGCGACGGGCTCGTGATGTTGCAGGATCTCGTCGTAGCGGTGCGGCCAGCCGCGCTCTTCGCAGACGGTTTCGACCTCGCTTCGCGAGAACTCGCGCAGGGCCTTGGTGGCGGCCGCGGCCAGATACACTCCGGCCAGGGCGAACACCAAAAGGATGGCAAGCACGATCACGTCCACCAAGATCAACCTTCCCGCGCTAACGCGCGGTGCTGAGGAGTGCCAACCGCCGGACGACGACCCAGCAGTTCCAGATAATGGGCCTCGCGCTGCCGCATCACCCGGGCCGCCTCGGGTTCGAGATCGTCGTAGCCCACTAAGTGTAGCGTGCCGTGAATCACGTACAGCAGCAACTCGTCGTCGCGCGACCAACCATGTTGGGGGCCTTGGGCGTCGGCCGTGTCGATACTGACCACGACCTCGCCCTCAAGACTAGGGGGTGGGTCAAACACGAAGCTGATGCAATCGGTGGGGTAGTCGTGACCCAGGAAGTCGCGGTTCAGCTCGTGGATCCGCCGATCGTCGACGACCACCAGGCTGAGGTTGGCCAATTCGAGCCCCTCGCCGCGGAGCACAGCCTCAGCGGCCCGACGGAGAGGCTCCTCGTCGACCGGAAAGTGGTCCTGAATACTGATCGATTCCACGACGATCATGCAACCGGCGGACTCGCGGTCCGCCATTTTGGCAAAGCCTGAAGGAGTTGAGGTACCACGAGCATCCGGAAACCACCCGAGCTGCCTCCACCAAGCCCCCCATCGAACAGATGGGTCGTTGGCGACTTGGTCGGCGTCACTCACTGGGGGCCTTGACCGCGGCGACCACGGGTCGGTCCATGCTGGACTCTTCGCTGCGGCGGACTTCGCGCTCGGGGCGCTTGGCATCCGGATACTTGACCCGTCCATGATAAACGGCGATCAGGCTTTTGACCAAGCTCTCTTGGACCACCCGAATTTCTTGCAGGGTGAGGCCGCTCTCGTCGAACTGGCCGTCCATAAGGCGGGCGTTCGCTAACTCCTGAACCAGATTGCGGATACGTGTCGCGGTCGGCTCGGCGAGGGTCCGGCTGGCGCTCTCGACGGCGTCGGCCAGCATCATGACGCCGGCCTCCTTGGTCTGGGGTTTGGGCCCCGGATAGCGGAAGGCGCTCTCTTCGATGGGTTTGCCGTCCGGGCGTTCGGCCTCCTGCTGGTTGGCCCGATTGTAGAAATACTGCACCAGCGTCGTGCCGTGGTGCTGTTCAATGAAGTCGATCAGCGGCTGGGGCAGGTTGTGCTGCCGGGCCAGGTCGGCCCCGTCTTTGACGTGGGCAATGATGATCAGCGTGCTCATGGCCGGCATGAGGGTCTCGTGCCGGTTGACCTGATCGTTTTGATTCTCGACGAAGTACTCGGGTTTGAGCATCTTGCCGATGTCGTGGAAGTAGGCCGACACCCGCACCAGCAGGCCGTTGGCCCCGATGGCCTCGGCGGCGGCCTCGCCGATGGCCGCCACGTTGATGGAGTGGTTGTAGGTGCCCGGGGCGCGCTGGACGAGTTCTTGCAGCAGGGGGTGCGAGACGTCGCCGAGTTCCAGCAAGCTCAGATCGGTGACCACTCCGAAACCGTATTCCAAGAACGGCAGCAGGCCATTCATCAAAAAGCCGGCCGCCACGCACCACAGGCCGTAGCGGACACCCTCGCCCAGCAGGTACTGCAGGGGCTGTCCGGCCAGAATGCCGGTCACGATGGTCAGCACCAGCATGGCGGTGCCGCAGGCCACGCCGACCCACAGCAGTTTGGTGCGGCTGCGAATCCGGCCGCCCATAAACACCCCGATGGCCACGGTGGCCATCATGGCGATGCAGTAGCCCAGCGACGCGCCAATCGCGAAGGTGACCAGCACGCACAGCACCAGGCTCAGCAGCAGGGCGACCTCCTGCCGGAAGGCGATGGCCATCGACAGGGCAAACACCAGGACGGGAATGACTTCGGCCCGCCACTGATCGACCGCCAACCACTGGGCGGCCCACACCACGACCACGGCCAGCGTCAGCACGGTGATCAGCACGGAGATGCTGCGGTACAGCCGGGGCTCTTGAAAGGCGCCGTAGAAGCCGCACAGGGCGAACATGGCCGAGACGATGCACAAGCTGGCGGCCGCCCGCAGGGCCTTGGCCTCCCAAGGCGTTTGCGCCAGGATGGTGGCGTGCTCCTGCCGCAAGAGTTCGAGTTGCTCTTCGCCCAGGGGTTTGCCGGCCTCGGCCAGGACGCTGTCGACCAGGTAGCGGATCTGCACCGCATCGACCGAGGCCCGGGCCAGGTTGATGCGCTGTTGGGTCAGGGCTCCGTCAAACGTCAGGGTGCCGCCGATCTGATCCAGGTGCCGCAGCAGATACCACGAGATATGGTCGGCCACTTCGATGGACTCGGCCTTGTCGCTGAGTCGCTGATTCAGCTTGCTGCCGTCGCCCAGCAGGGTGTCGCTGACGGGAACCGAGCGGACCCACAGACGTTCGTTCTCGGGATTTTGGCCGGCCGGGTACACGGTGATCTCGTCGCGGCGGCTGCCCTCTTCGCTGCTGAATGGCCGCTGCTGAAGCTGCTTGGGATCCAGGATGCCGTGGGTCAGATAGGGCCGCAGGCCGTGCTCGATGAGTTCGACAATCCGATCCAGATCCTCGGCCGTGGCCAGCCGATCACGGAATCGCTCGAACCGAAGTCGGGTCTCCTGCTCGCCCAGCGCGGTCCGGCGTTCGCGATCCAGGGGTAGAAACTCGCTCCACACCGGCGGTGGGTCGGGGGCCTGTCGCAGTTGTTGCAGCACATCGACCAGCGAGCGGATGAGCTGATCAATCGGCGTGGGATCGTTGGCAAAAAAGTACGGCACATCGCGGGCGGCCTGATTGCGTGCGGCGCGGGTCCGCAGCGGGTCGACCGCATCGAAGGTCACGGTGGACAGGATGTCGCGATCGGGAATCCAGCCGGTACGAAACGGCAAGGGCGGATGCCAGGGCTCGGTGGTGGCCCACACGGCCAAGGCCCCCACCAGACACAAGAAGATCCGCGGCCACGCGTTGCGGTCGCGGAGGCGCTTCATCCACCCTCGCAAGCCTTTGGGTCGCACCTCAAGGCTGGCTACGCGCTGGGACCGCGTTCGTTTTTGGGTGGGGGGCGGCATTCGCTCACATTCCGAGCCACGTTCGCACACTCGTGCGATGGGCTCGACAGGAGAAGTCGAAACACCCGCTGCGTATCCAATCGGTCCACGCCGTCATGAGCCTCACCCCAGGGGTACGTTTTCGGTATCGGGGTCGTGCAGCGTTGGGGGCTCGAACTCCGTCAGCCCATCGGCTCGGTCGCCTCCAGCATCATCACCCTGGGAACCAGGAACGTCGGACTCGGAACCCTCGTAGGCCTCGACGATGCGTTGCACCAGGCGATGCCGTACGACATCCTGCCCGGTCAACCGCACCTGGCCGATCTCGCGGATGGGTCGCAAGCGCCGCGAGGCATCAATCAGCCCACTGGGCACCGAGCCCGGCAGGTCAATCTGGGTCACGTCGCCACTGACCACGATCCGCGACCCACGCCCCATCCGCGTGAGAAACATCTTCATCTGGGCGGCCGTCGTGTTCTGGGCCTCGTCCAGAATGATGAACGCCTCGTTGAGCGTGCGGCCCCGCATGTAGGCCAGCGGAATCATCTCGATGGCGTCCAGCGCCGTGAACCGCTTGATCGTATCGTGATCCATCATCTCGCCCAACGCATCGCGGAGCGGGCGGAGATAGGGATTGATCTTGGCCTGAATATCGCCCGGCAGAAAGCCCAGCCGTTCGCCCGCCTCGACGGCGGGGCGGACCAGCACGATTTTGGTGACCTGCTCGCGCTTGAGCGCCTGCACGGCCATGGCCACGCTGAGGTAGGTCTTTCCCGTACCGGCTGGGCCAATGGCGAAGGTGACTTCATGGTCGCGGATCGCCTCGACCAACCGACGCTGGCCGGCGGTCAACGGCACAATCCGCCGCCGCTGCGAATAGACCTCGATGGCGGGCATGCCGCCGGTCGCTTCGCCCGCCTGAGCGGCCTGGAGCGCGGCTTCGACATCGTCGCGGCCCACCCGCTTGACGCTGGCGGCGACATCGCGAAGCCGTTCGATGACCTGGCGGGCGTGCGAGACGCCGGGGTCCTCGCCACGAATGCGAATCGCCTCGCCGTCGGTGCGCACATCCACGCCGAGTGCGTTCCGCACCGTCTTGAGGTGTTGATCCTGGGGGCCCAAGAGCACGAGCTTATCGGCTCCGGCCATCGAGATGACGACTTCGATCATGCGTTCCTCTGAGCCTGGCTTCCTGCCTGGGGGGACATAGCCGCCGCTCGTCGAAGGACTCCAATGCATTCTCCCCGGTTCGGACCCAGTCGGCAAGAACTCTCCCGGGCCATCACAACCAATGAGGGGGAGGCATCCGCCTGCCGACACCGTGTCGCTGGCTCGCTCATGGCCCGACCAGCCCCCAGGCCCAAAAGGCGTAGGCCACCGGCGCGGCCAGCAGCACCGAATCGGTCAGGTCCAGCACGCCGCCAAACCCCGGCATCCAGTCGCTGGACTCTTTGCGGCCGACGCTGCGTTTGAGCAACGATTCGGCCAGGTCGCCCCACAGACCCGCCAGATTGACCAGCAAGCCAAACGCCAACCAAGCCAGCCACCAGGGCCAATCGCGCTGTGCGGCGGTGGCGCTCAGGGGGGGCCAACCGGCCAGCAGCGGGGCGATCCATTCCAGCAGCACCCCCAGACTCGACACCGAGAACACCACGCCCCCGATGGCGCCTTCGATGGTTTTGCCGGGACTGTTGCGCGGGGCCAGCT
>JBJHDE010000342.1:0-6285 GCA_050486385.1 Planctomycetales bacterium
CGCCCCAGACTGGCCCCCAACCGGTGCCCGAGGTCCAGCCGCGCTCGGGCGCCATGGTCTCGGGCATGGGCGGAGTGCCGTTGTTGCCCGCCTGTTGGAAGCGGGCTTCGGCCACCAAGTAGCCACAGGCCAGCAGCACGGAGGCCAGCCCCATCCACAACAACCATTTTGGTCCGGTCTGCCGCACTTGCTCCGTCCCTCCGCCGCAGGCAGTGGAGTGGGGTGGGTCTTGGCTGAGGACACGAGCCTTCGATAACCCACGCCGATCCGCGGGGAAACGCGGTCGGGCAGGCCATCGGCCCCTCCTGGGCACAGCTCATTGGGTGGCCATTCAGCGACGATTTTGGCATTCTAAACCGCCATCGGGACGCTGGCCACCCGCCACGGGCCAAGTTGGCCAGGAATCCTTGTCAGCCACACACGTCCCGAAGAACGGTGGATCCTGGCCTTTCCTTGCCCAGCACTGACGAATTTGCGGACACCTATCGATTGGCGACCTTGTTCCCTATTTGACCTGCTGGACGGCGGGCGGCATCCAGGAACCTTCGCCAGCCGGGAGAATGGACGGTGCCTCCGTTTTCGGCCAATAGAGGCGCAAGACGAGATAGATTGTGTTGTTGGGTGCGGGAAGCCAGTTGCTTTCCTTGTCAGCGCCAGGATTGTCCTTCTGGATGTAAAGCGTCAGCGAGCCATCATCATTCTTCTTCAAGTCTGGCAGCATCGGCGAGTTGATGACGTAACGGTTGATCGGGTTCTCGATCAAGAGCTGGCTCTTGCCATCGTACATGGTCACCGACCAGAAGGCGTTCACCGGCGGGAGCTGCCCAGCGGCGAACGTGAGCGTGTAGTTGTGCTTGCTGCCATCGAGCGTATCGCCCGTTGCGTCCACACGGGTGTAGGGGTACATGGCTTCGACGGCATCATTTCCATACACGCCGCCCTTGGCTGCGCCGGCGCGTTTGAGCCAATCACCCTGATAAAACTCCGCGTCGCCAAAGAAGGCACCCACATTCCAGCCGTTGATGGTCTTCAGGCCGCTGCTTAAGAACGTGTCCACCTTGCCATCACCCTCTTTCATACCCAGAAGGACGGCGGCCCGATGTTCGGGCGAAAGCTCCTTGAATTCGAACGTCTTGCCCGGCCCAATGCCAATGGTTGCCAGCTTGGCGCGGATCTCCTTGTTCACTGGCGTGACGGGCACAAACTGAAGCGCGGCATCGAGATACTCGAAGAAGTTCTCCTTGATTCCCGCCGAGGTGGCCGGGACGAAATCGATCTTCGGCGCGGCGGGCGGCGCGGGTTGCTTGAGGAATGCCGATAGCGGCTGCACCTTGTAGCCAGCCTGGACCTTCTCCACGCCAGGCATGTCGTCGGCATTGAACAACTGGGTGCGAAACAGTGCGAGCGAGAACGGCGTGGTTGAGGTGAACACTTGCTTGACACCCGCCGGCTTCTCGCCTTCCCACTCGGGCCCCACCACGAGATAGTCGCCGGCATCGGTGCCGGTCGCCCGGCTTCCGATGTAGCCATAGTTGTAGGTGTTGCCATCGATCAGTTGCACCGAGTAGTAGCGCTCTTTGTCCACCGCCGGGACCGAGACCACCATCGACTCGGCGCGTAAATCCAGCCAGCATATCGAATAGGGCGTGTCGCTGTTCGGCGAAACGACCGCCGTGTCGGCGGGAGTTAAGACCCGAGCCACGTTCTTGAGCTGGTTGAAGGGCGCTTTGAACTGCCCGGAGTTCTCGTCCACGGCGTACTCGTGCATCACCGCGTAGTTCATCACCAGGGGCAGGCCGTAGATGAACGCCTCCTCGGCAATGGCCTTGGTTTCCGCGATGCTGGGCATGGCAATGCCGGCTTTCTGGTCGGCTTCCGCGGCGACCGAGACGGGATCGTTTTTCGTCTCGCAGCCAGCCAACACTGTGAGAGACACAGCACTGGCCAGCAATAGGCCAAAGAGTGCGCGATTTGTCCGCTTCATGTTCATGTTCTCGACGAGTGGTTTCTTTGATGAGTCTTCAGCTCGGGTGTTATTGAGCCCGCGAATCGATCCGACCGAGGCACTTTCTGAAGCGGAAGGCGACTTGGGATTCCTGCGCAAGACTGCAAGCCGAATTCGTGGCACCGGTGGCTTGTCCACCAGCGTATGGCTCAGTCGGACAGTCTCGCCTCAGTTGCTTTTGCGAAAGCCCACGAACAGCGCCGAAATCGCACGGAACGGCTGGCGTTATCAAACACTGGTGGACAAGCCACCAGTGCCACAAACGCTGTTCATAAACTTTTGTAGGAACCAGCGGAATTCTATCCGGATCAATACACTCGCCGGGAGTGTGTGATCCGTATGCTAGTCGGAGAACGGGCGGTGAGGAATTTCCCCTCCCCCCAATCATAACTATTCGAATGGGGGCGTGTCAAGCATCGAATGCGGCGAGAACGCGGCACGCAGGAAACCGCGCCGTTTGGGTCCAGAACCTCAAGCAGTGACCTCAAGCAGTGACCTCAAGCAGTGGCGTCCAGCAGGCGTTCGGCCTCGCGGAGCACTTGCTGAATCGTCAGCGTGCCCCGGGCGGTCTCGATGACCTGATTGGCGCTTCGCATGGCGTCGATCCGGCGTTGGGCGGCAATCACCGTGGTGTGGCTGTTGTGATTGTAGAACCGGGCGATCTCGCTGAAGGCCGCTTGCGTGCGATTGCGGGCCAGAAACATGACCACCGTCCGCGGGACGACCACGTTTCGGGTGCGACGGTTGGCGTGCAGCATCTCGGCCCGAATCCCGAACACCTCGCACACGGCATGCTCGATGTCACACAGCTTGGGGGCCGGCCGCGGAGGGGCGGCCAGGTCGAGAATCGCCCCGCAGACGGCTTCCACCGAAGGCGCGCCCTGCCCCGAACGCTGCAAAAGCTGGTAACGATGCAGGGCCCCGGCCAGCAAGCGCCCGCCACCGGTGACCCGCTCGGCCATGGCTTCCAGCACGGGTTCGGCCAGGTCCATCTGCTGCCGCTGGGCCATGCCACGCAAGATGGCCAGGCGGGTCTCGTATTCGGGCGATGCGATGCGGCAGTCGACTCCGCCCAGCAGTCGGCTCTGGAAATCGGGGCCCAGGTCGTGCAGCTCGGCCGGGGCGTGCTCGCCGGCCAACACGACTTGCCGGCCTTCGCGGCTCAGGGTGTCGATGGTCTGCACCAACTCGCCCACGGTGCCCGGCTTGCCCCGCAAGAACTGGACATCGTCGATCAGCAGCACCCCGACATTCCGGAAGCGGGCCCGAAACGACGGCAAGCCGCCGCGGACCCCGGCGACGTATTCGCTGGTGAACTGTTCGCTGGTGAGATAGACCACCGGGCCGAGTTTGCGATTCCGGCCCAGGGCGCTGCGGACGCTTTCGAGCAAATGGGTCTTGCCCACGCCGCTGGGGCCATGCAGATAAATCGGGACGATGCGGCCGGGCTCGCTGATGGCCATTTGCACGCTGGTCAACGCCACCTGATTGCTGGCGGCGGCGACAAACTCGTCAAGCGTGGCCCAGCGACGACCCACGCCGGGTCGGATGGGCAGCTTCTGCGGCACCACCGCCGTTTGGCCGGTCGCCGCGGCTTGGGCCGGGGCCAGCGTTGCGGGAGCCCCCGCGACGGCGGCCGACTCGTCGACCAGGAACTCCAGACTGACCGACTCGCCCAACACCGTTTGGGCGGCCCGACGCAGTTCGCGACCCAGTTGCCGCCGCATACAATCGGCCTTGAATCGGCTGTCGGCTCCGACCGCGACCGCCGTTCCCTCGATCCGCAGCTTGTTCGGGTCAATCCAGAGCCGGAACCGGTCGGGTCCCAGCCGCTCCTGGAAAGCTGCCCGCAGCAAGTCGAGCTGGCCGGCGGGTGGGGGGGAATTCGGCGACGATTCGGTCACGGGGGCGGCACTCCTGCCGAGCGTGAGGGCAACAGCCAAGTCCTTCGCTGTATCAGAATGACGACAAACTCGGCCGTCATCCGTAAGCTGCGTCGCGAGTGATAGCACCGCTAGCAAGGGAAAGAATACGCGCGCCGTCGGCGGCATCAAGAGGCGCAATCTCGACGAGCGGCGGCAAGGTGTGTCCCACGGCGTTGTTGACGGGAGGAATTGCTTTTTCCAGGTTGATCGGGAGGGGTGGAAAAGCCGTTCATCTTGTCTTCTTGTGCCCGAATCGCCGGAAAAACCCGGGGAATCCGTCGCTCGCAAGTCCGCACCCGGCAACCTGTTGGCCCAATTTTCACCCCACCGTGGCGCCGCCAAAAGGCGTCGGTCGGCCAGTCGGGGCTTCCGCCCCCCACCCGCAAGCTGCACTCATCAGGTTTTCACAAACCGTGGCTCCGCCACCAGTTGAAGCGACTTCTCGCCCCCCGCTACGTGCATTGGGGTCGTCGACTGGGTGTGTCAATTTGATAACATTTTGCCTGGCCGACTGCCGTTTCCGTCCGCCGTCGTCGCGCCGGCTCCAGCCTGGGGCCAAGGGGCTCCGACCCACCAGGGCGACTCGGGGCCGTTTCGGCCCGTGTTTTTGCTTGAGCGGTGGCCGGCGGCTGTGGTCTAATCGAGGGAGAGTGCATTCGGTCGGCAGCCGTTATCTTGGGTCGATCGCTTTGCTCGGCTGACTGCGGCGGTCGATGCGATTCATCCAAGCTTGAAACACTCCACTGCGAACCGTGTCCAGTTGTACCTGGCCACGGTCCAGTGGTTGTGCCCTGGCGAGCGAAGTCTGTTTCGCCGGGGCGCCTTCGGCAGGGCGTGAAACTGCAGCGGGGTTTCTTGCGGATCTTGGAACCTCAAAAGATCCGTGGCGTGGAACGGCCTCCCTTCGGGGCAACGGTTCTCCCAGGGCTCGCGTGGGTCACAACACCAGCGAGTCGCCCTCGGCAGGGCGGAAAACTGCAGCGGGGTCTTTGGCCGGGTTTTGGAACCAGAATAAACCCGGTGGTCGCGACGCACCCAGCCGTCGGCTCACCCCGGCATGGAGCATCCGTCTGGGCACCCTCGGCATGGTGTGAAAGTGCAGCGGGGTCTTTGCGGATTTCGGCGCCCAAAGAAATCCGTGGCGTGGAACGGCCTCCCCACGGGGAATCGGTTCTCCCAGCGCTCGCGTGGGTCAGTGGCAGCGGGCCGCCCTCGGCATGGCGAAAAACGGCAGCGGGGTCTTTTGATCGGGTTTTGGAGCCTCAATAAACCCGGTATTTTGATTCAACGTCCCGAGACCGGCACCGTCCGCTCGGGACGTTGTGTCGTTTTGGGGCCGCTCCGTGCCTTTTGGCCTTCTGTTGCTTTTTGCCACCGAGTGCCCGTCCCCGGCCCGGCTGGCCTCCCGCCCGAACCCGTGAAGGACTTCCCATGCTGACTCTCCCGGTGTGCCGCATTCCCTGGGCGGGGCCGTTGGCCGCGGCGGTCTTGGTGTTGCTGACCGCCTGGCCCCAGGGTGGTGTGGCCAACGAGCCGTTTGCCATTCCCCAGATCGACCTGGCCGACGAGACCGATCGGCAGGTGATCGTAGACCGCGAAGCCGGCCAGTACCTGGGCCACCCGACAACCGTGCTGCTGGAAGACGGCAAAACGATGCTGGCGGTCTATCCCAAAGGGCATGGTCGTGGGGCGATTGTCTTCAAGCGAAGCGAAGACGCCGGACGAACCTGGAGTGATCGCCTCGAGGTGCCCGACAACTGGGCCACCAGCCAGGAGACGCCGACTCTGTATCGCACCACCGATCCCGAGGGCCAGCGGTGGCTAATTCTGTTTTCGGGGCTCTATCCCATTCGTATGGCCAAGAGCCGCGACGACGGCCGCACCTGGAGCCCCTTGGAGCCTATCGGCGAGTTTGGCGGCATCGTCGCCATGAGTTCCGTGGTGCCGCTGGCCGAGCGGGGGCATTATCTCGCCCTGTTTCACGATGATGGCCGGTTCCTGCGTCAGGGATCGCGGCCGACCTCGCCGCCGACGATGACGCTGTTCCAAAGCCGCTCGACCGATGGTGGCCTGACCTGGAGCGAACCGGAAACGCTGTTCGCCAGCAGCGAGATTCACCTGTGCGAACCCGGGGCCGTGGTCTCGCCCGATGGCCGCGAGCTGGTCATGCTGCTCCGCGAAAACCGCCGCCGGAAGAACGCGCACATCATGGTCACCCGCGACGAGGGCCGCACCTGGAGCGAGCCTCGCGAGTTGCCCCGCGAATTGACCGGCGACCGCCATACGGCCAAGTACACGCCCGACGGTCGGCTGTTTGTGTCGTTTCGCGACACGGCGGCCAACAGCCCCACGCAA
>JBJHDE010000343.1:0-641 GCA_050486385.1 Planctomycetales bacterium
GGGTGTTACCCTGGGCTATCGTACACGGCCCCTACAGGGCCATCTGTTGGATTTCGACCCCATCGGGGTCGTTCACAAAGCCCAGGCCATGGGCCTGGGCATGGTGGGCCAGGGTGGTTGGTATTGGCATCCCATGAATCCCCAACCCCATGATGCGGTGTCCAACGCCGATGTTCGTTGGCCGAGAAACTCGTCTGGACATCGCGGGCGGTGGGGCCTAGAGTCTCGCCCCTTGTCTGGATGGATTCTCGCCCCAATCCCCTGTTGGGGCATCGCAGGGATGCGGACGATGACGACACCCCCTTCGCACGCCGTGGGACGCGCGACGCTGGGCCGCTTGGCCGAGTTCGTGCTGCCGTTGGCGGTGATCGGCTGCATTGTCGTGCTGCTGTGTCCGCTGCCGGCCGGTGCCCTGGATGTGCTGCTGGCGGCCAACCTGACCCTGGCGGTGGTCATCCTGCTGACGGGCTTGCAAGTTCGCTCGCCACTTGAATTTAGCTGCTTTCCCACCTTGCTGCTGGTGGCCACGCTGGCCCGGTTGGTGCTCAACGTCGCCAGCACCCGACTCATCCTCAGCGGGGCCGACATCGCCGGCCTGGAGGCCGCGGGCGGGGTGATTCGCGGGTTCAGCGAGTTTGTCG
>JBJHDE010000343.1:651-6274 GCA_050486385.1 Planctomycetales bacterium
CCGAATTGGGCCAGCAGGCCGATTTTTACGCCTCGATGGACGGGGCCAGCAAGTTTGTCCGCGGCGATGCGATCGCTGGGCTGTTGCTGACGGCCATCAACATTGTGGGCGGGCTGGCGATTGGCATCTTCCAGGCGGGCATGCCACTAACGCAGGCCGCCGACGTGTTCACCCGGCTGACCATCGGCGATGGACTGGTCACCCAGGTGCCGGCTTTGCTGATTAGCCTGGCGGCCGGCGTGTTGGTGACCCGTTCGAGTGCCCCGACGAATGTGTCGGGCGATATGGTGCGGCAGACGCTGGCCCAACCACGGACCTTGCTGCTGACCGCGGGCTTTCTGGGGCTGATGGTGTTCACCAGTTTGCCGGCCGTGCCCCTGCTGTTGCTGGCCGCCGCCAGCGTGGCCCTGGCCGTGTTTGTGCAACGCTCGCCCGAAGCCACATCCGCGCCCACTGGCAAACGGCCGCAACCCACGCCGTGTGCGCCGCCGGCCAACGAGTCTGGGGCCCTGGACGACTTGCTGCGGGTGGATCCGCTGGTGCTGGAACTGGGCCTGGGGCTGATTCGTCTGGCGGATCGCAAACGGGGCGGCGACATTATGACCCGCATCAGCGAAGTCCGCCGCGGGGTCGCCGCCGAGCTGGGCATCGTGCTGCCCAAGCTGCGAATGCACGACAACATGCGGCTGGGCCGCAACGAGTATCGCGTCAAACTCAACGGCCTGGTCATCGCCTCCGGCGAGGTCGAGCCCAGCCGGCTGCTGGCCCTGGACTGGGGCACCGCTCACGAGAGCCTGGAGGGCATCGCGGTCAACGATCCGGCCTTTGGGCTGTCTGGCGTGTGGATTGATCCCAAGATCCACGACCGGGCCGAGCAGGCCGGCTATCAGGTCATCGACTCGGCCGGTGTCATCGCCACGCATCTGACCGAGCTGATCCGCCGTCACGCGGGCGAGCTGCTGACCCGCGAGGCCACGGCCACCCTGATTGAAAGCCTGCGAGGCTGCGCCCCAACGCTGGTGGCCGAGTTGGTGCCCACCGTGGTGAGCATCGGCCAGATTCAGCGGGTGCTGCAACTGCTGCTGGACGAAGGCGTGCCGGTGCGGCACCTGGTGCCGATTCTGGAAGCCATCGGCGATGCCGCCACCTCGGGCGAGCGGCTGACCCCCGAACACCTGGCTGAGGCCGCGCGACGACGCATGGCCCGCACGCTGTGCCATCGCTACCGCGACGAGGAGCATCGCCTGTGGGTGGTGGCCCTTGAGGGCGATAACGAGTCGCAGTTGTCCGCCTTTTTGAGCGGGCAGCCGACGGGAGAGACCGCCAGCTTGCCCGAGGCCCTGGAATTCTTGCTACGACGGATCGACCACGAGACCGAACGCCTGGCCGCCGGCGGACATCCGCGGGTGGTGCTGGTGGCTGCTTCGGCACGACGGGGACTCCGTCAGCTCTTACAACGGCGGTGCTCGGACGTTGTGGTCCTGAGTCCCGCAGAAGTGACATCCGATACCCGGATCGAGATTGTGGCCCGCATTGGCCAACGCCAAGGAGCGGCCGCATGAACACCGGGAACCGTCTGTCGGAGGCGTCATGATCGATAACCCCAACAGCCCTTGGTGGTCGCTCGGCACCGGACACGGTCCGCCCATGGCACCGGCCCCGGCATTCGCGCCGCGGGTGGTGGCCGTGTTGGGGGGAACCAGCGGCGTGGGGGCCACCACGGTCGCCATCGGCCTGGCCGAAACCCTGGCCCGTTTGGGTCAGCGGGTGGCCCTGGTCGACGCCGATCGGCATCGCCCACGGGTGGCGCAGCGCTGCGGCCTATCGCAGGAATGGACGCTGGCGGACCTGTGGGACGACGAGCACGACATTCACGAAGTGTTACAACGTGGGCCTGGCGGCAGCCTGGCCGTGGCGGGTCGGCCCGATCCGCGGCCGATGCCGCCCGAGGCCCAATTGGCCTTGCTGCGGCAGGTCCGTTCGTTGGGCCGCCACGTCGAGACGGTGGTCCTGGATGCCGGAGACGGCACCCGAGCCGATCAGCGGGCCCTGGCCGAGACCGCCGACGCAGTGTTGGTGGTTGTCACGGCCGAGGCCCCTCGGCTGTTGGATGGCTACGCGGTGCTCAAGCTGTTGGTGCGGGGTGGCTTCACGGGTCGGCCCGGCGTCATCGTCAACATGGCACCCAGCGTCGCGGTGGCCCAATCGGCCATCGATCGGGTTCGGCAGTGTGTGCAGCGGTTTTTAGAACGCCCGTTGGCCGTGGCAAGCTGGATCAGCGCCGATCCGCTGAGCGCCTCGACCGATCGGCAACGTCTGGCGGCCGAAGTGGCCCGCTGGCCGCTGCCCCGCGCCGCCCCATTGGCCGAGCCCGTGTTGACCTCGGGCGATGTCTCGCGACTGGATGAAGTCTGTTAACTCTCGGGGGGCTAAAGCACCCCGATTACAACCGGCGTGCCAATGTGACCGCCGCAAAGAAAAAATTTTCGCAACTTGTCCAGGCCAATTGGCCGATGCTAAGAAAGGCGGACTTTCTGTGAACAACAGAGCCTTCACGATCCGATGATACATGCGGGCGCGGCGCCCGTTCGGGTTGACCTCTCATCGGATGGTCCCGATTCCGGGCGTAACGCAATCTGCCGGGTTGATTAAGTCGACCTGGCGGACCAATGGTTTCATGCTGACGTTTCCGCTTTGGCCGCTGGCCACCGGGGGCGTCACCGGAAGCAACGCGGTGAGTCTTCGCGACTGGCCGTTGCTTCCCTTGGTGATTTCCGCGAGAGACCGACCAGTTGAGTCGCAGCGAACCCTTCGCGGTGTCGACTAGCCGGGCGATTGCGGGTTGAAGTCATATCGTTGCGGATTCGAGACCGTGTGAACCGTTTGGTGTGCTCCAAGGAAGCGATGCACGCCGGCGGTGACCCCGCTCACCAGGCAGTTAGCCGACACCAGGGAGGGATGAATGGCCACGAAGGTTGCCCCGGAAGATATTCAGGAGCTGTGGCGGGCCTACCGAGCCGATCCGACCAACCAGGATTTTCGCAACAAGCTGGTTGAGAATTATCTGCCGCTTGTCAAATACAATGGCGAGCGAATCTGGGCCCGGTTGCCCGAGGGCGTCGAACTGGACGACCTGATCTCGGCGGGCATCTTCGGGTTGATGGACGCCATCGACGCGTTCGATCTGGATCGCGGCGTCAAGTTTGAGACCTACTGCGTGCCGCGGATTCGCGGGGCGATGCTCGACGAACTGCGGACCATGGACTGGGTTCCGCGGCTGGTGCGGAGCAAGGCCAGCAAGCTCAACGAAGCCATCAAGACCTTGGAAGCCCGCCACGGCCGGCAACCCTCCGAGGTGGAACTGGCCGAGCACCTGGAGATCAGCGTCGCCGAGCTTGAAAAGATGATGCAGGAAGCCAACGCGGTGAACCTTATCTCGCTCAACAAGAAATGGTACGAGACGGACAGTTACAAAGACGTCCGCGAGATTGACATTCTGGAAGACAAGAAGGGCGACGACCCCACCCGCCGCATCCAGAAAGAAGACCTGATGCGGTTGATCACCAAGGGGCTCAATCGCAACGAGCGGTTGATCATCATCTTGTACTACTACGAAGAACTCACCATGAAGGAGATCGGCGAGACCCTCCGTCTCTCCGAAAGCCGCGTCAGCCAGATGCACTCGGCGATTGTCAATCGGCTCAAGGGCCAGATGACCCGCCGCCGGCCCGAGTTCGGCTCCTGATCCACCTGCTCAACCGCTTTGCAATCCATTCGGCCATCAACCCCGTTTCCAATCCTTCTTGGAAACGGGGTTGTTGCTGCGCGGTGGAATTCACGTCGGAGGCCCGGTACCATGAAGGAGTGAGGCCAGCAGTCGTCACGCCTCGAACACAGCACGAGGGACGCCATGAACCGCGCTCATTTTGATCGGACGCTCCGCGCGTTCAAGAACCGCACACCCTTCCGGCCCTTTACCGTCGCCCTGGTCAATGGGGAATGCCTGGAGGTCGACCATCCCGAGGCCCTGGTGGTTCGCGATGGTGTCGGGTTATTCGTCGGTCCCGGCGGTGTGCCAGCCGTTTTCGACTATGAAGGCGTCGCCCAGATCGTCGGCGATCTCGCTTCGCAGCCCGACGATGCGTGAAGGACCCGCATTCTGCCCTGAAGGCGGCAGCTCGCTCGGCCCCGGGCAACCTCCTGGGCGGGCCTTGGCTCGAATCCATTTGCCGCACCCACTGGAATCCGATAGCCTATCTCTTGGGTGAGACACTGCGGGCGATGGTCGCTTGCCGGGCAACTCATCCGCCGGGCAATTCAAGGGAAGGTGGATCCCATGGCCAAGCCCGCTGGGTGGGGCAGCGCCGTTGGTGTGGTGCTGCTGTTGACGATGGCCTCCGGGGTGCGCGCCGATCAGGCCGAAGGCGAGCGACTGTTCGCACTGGCCGTCGAGGGTGTGTTCGTCCAAAAGTGTCTGGCCTGCCACGGCGACGACCCCGACCAACTCCGCGGTGGCCTGGACATGCGCTCCCGCTCGGCGCTCGTCCGCGGCGGCGAAAGCGGCCAACCCGCCATCGTCCCCGGGCGATCGGCCGACAGCCTGCTGGTCGAGGCGATTCGCTGGGAAGGCTACGAGATGCCGCCCAAGCAGAACGATCGACTCAGCGACACGCAGATCGCTGCTATCGCCCGCTGGATCGACCTCGGCGCCCCCTGGCCCGAGGGGCCGCGGATCGCTGAACTGCGACAAGCGGCCGAGTCCGCCGAATCGGCGTCGGGCGTGCTGGTTGCCACCAGCGGCGGACTGAGCGAGGCCTGGACCCAGCGTCGCTACGATCCGACCGATCTTTGGGCCTATCAACCGCTGGGGAAAGTGGAACCTCCGGCCGGTGCCGATCATCCGATTGATGCGTTTCTTGAAGCGCGGCTCAATGCTGCCGAGCTGACCGCCGCCCCGCCGGCCGATCGCCGCACGTTGATCCGTCGCCTGACCTATGACCTGACCGGGTTGCCGCCAACGCCCGAGGAGGTCGCGAGGTTTGTGAAAGACCCTGATCCTGGGGCTTATGAACGACTGGTCGAGCGGCTGTTGGCCAGCCCGCACTATGGCGAGCGGATGGCCCAGCACTGGCTGGATGTGGTCCGCTATGCCGACAGCGATGGGTTTTCGAACGACTTCGATCGCCCGGCGGCCTGGCGGTATCGCGACTATGTGGTGCGGAGTTTTCAGAACGACAAGCCTTACGACCAGTTTCTGGTCGAGCAGATTGCCGGCGATGAACTCGACGACACCCAGCCCGAACACCTGATTGCCGTGGGCTTTCTGCGGATGGGGCCCTGGGAACACACGGCCATGAGCGTGGCGGCCGAGACCCGGCAGCAATGGCTGGACGATGTGACCAACACCGTGGGCGTGACCTTTCTGGCCACCGAAATGAGTTGCTTTAAGTGTCACGATCACAAGTTTGATCCACTACCTACCCGCGACTACTACCGCATGCAGGCGGCGTTTGCGACCACCCAGTTCACGTTCCGCCGGGTCGACTTTCTTGAAAATGAAAACACCACCGGCCTGGACGCCCATCGGCGACGCATTGAGGCCCTGCTTCAAGACGACGGGATC
>JBJHDE010000344.1:0-6265 GCA_050486385.1 Planctomycetales bacterium
CTGGAATCCCGAGGAGGATGTCAACTTCGAGCCGTTCCCCGTGGGCCAGGCCGGCGGGGGCGGACGCGAAGGCGGGCGGAGCATGCGGTTTTCGCCCGGGCGGTTTGGCGAAGGCAGCCCGATGGGTCGCCGCGAGAGCGAACGGGAAGGTGGCGGACGCGAGGCGGCCCCGCCGCCGAATGTGCCCAGCAATCAGAAGGCCGTGGTGCTGCGGCGGATCGATTTCCAGATTCAGTTTGCGTGGACCCCGCTCAGCCCCGAAGAGCAACAGGCCGAACGGGCGCGGGTGCGTGAAGAAGAAGAGCGGCGACTCGAAGAAGAACAACGGCGCGAGGGGGAAGGCCCCGTCGCCTCGGGTCCGGCCAGTGGCCAGGAGAGGTACTGAGAGATGGCGGATACACGCGAAACCTTACAGGCCATTCAGAAGCATCACTTCTGGATTCTCGGCGGCTTGGTACTCGTGACCTCGGTGGTGTGCTGGTACCTGGGGACTTCGGCCATTGCCGAACAGGAAGCCCAGGTCCGCAGCAGTCACGAACGCACCCTGGGCACCACCCGCGACCTGAGTGGCCGCAGTTGGCTGGCCAATCCGCGGCTGATTGAGTGGGCCACCGAGCGGGTCATCACGCAGTCGGAGGCCAACTTTCTGGCCTGGGAAGCCCTGTATGACAAGCAAAAGCAGGTCTTCCGCTGGCCCGCCACGCTGGCCCCCGAGGTGCTGGAGCAGGTCCGCGAAGGGGCCTACCTGCGGCATCGCCCCGGCTCGCGGGATTACAACATGGTGCAACAGGAGTACCTCGAGCGGTTTTTCGACCAAAGCGCGACGCTCAAGCGACGATTGAACTTGCTGGAATACAAGCGGGGCGCGATCCCCGAAGGCGAGCAACTCGACGAGTACGGCGAAGGCGGCGGTGACTTCGAGTCCGAGGAAGGGGGCTACGAGGGCAGCGGGCGTCGCCAGGAGGTGGAGCGCGAGGTCCAGGGCCTGATCGCCTTCCGCAACTTCTACGGATTGTTCCAACAGTATCCCTGGTTCGTGGAGCGGAACCTGCCCACCATGCGGCAGATTCGCTATGCCCAGGAGGATATGTGGATCTACAACACGCTGTTTGGCATCTTCGCCGCGACCAATCGGGGTGTCGAAGATCATCGGCAAGCCGACCTCAAGGGCATTGAAGTGCTGGAGATTGGCGCTCAAGTTCAGCCGCCGATTTCGCTGATCATGGCTCAGTTGCAGGTCCTGGCCGGAAGCGGTTCGACCGCCGCTGGAGGGGCCTTTGGCGAAGGCGGCGGCTACGCCAGCGAGGGCGCCGGATACGCCAGCGAGGGCGGCGGTGAAGGCGGCGAGGGCGGTGCCGGCGACGTGTTGACCAACAACCGTTATCTGGACCAAGACAACAAGCCCCTGCCCGCCGGTCAGTCCTCGGGGATCGCCGAGTTCCGCAAGTTGCCGTTCCGCGTGGTGCTGAGCATCCGCGAGCCGGCCATCGAGCGGTTGCTCACGCAGTTTGTCAGCGCCGAGTTGCCGATCACCATCTTGAATGTCCAGGTGTTTCCGGTTGGTCGATTCCCCTCCGGTCCCGGTGGGCGTGGTACCAGCCGTGGCGGCTACGAAGGTGGCGGCTACGAGGGCGAACGTTCCGGGGGCCGCGGCACGGGCCTGGGCGATCCGCTGCCACCAGCCTCGATCGATCCCGAGACCGACGTGAGTGTCGAGATCCGCGGCTACATCCACATCTTCAACCCCCCCTCGCTCGAAGCCCTGGAAGACTACAAGCCTGTCCACGAGCAGAAGCTGGCCGAGGCCGCCGCCGCCGCCGAAGGCGACACCCGGGGCGGTCGGCCGACAACTCCGCCCCGAGGTACGGCCCCAGGCAGTCAACCGGCCCCGGCCGATGCCGATCAGCCTGCCGACGAGCCCGAACCCGCCGATGAGCCTGAATCCGCCGAACCGGCCGCGGACGAGCCATTGGTCGAGGCCGACGAGCCGGAACTGGATGCCGACGATCTGGATGCGGACCCCGAGGCCGAGCCCTTGGAGCCCGAAGCCGATGCGGCCGACGAGCCCGAGTTGATTGAAAGCCCCTGAGTGGAAAGTTCCTGCTACGTTTGCCCTCACGTCCCGCGTGATTCAGCGTCCCCCAAGGTTTGAGAGTATCGCCATGAAACGCAAGAAGTTTGATTTCAAGGCATTTTTCATCGAACACGGTGAAAAGATCGGGCTGGGGGCGTTTGTCCTGGCGTTCTTTGCGTTGGTGTGGGCCACCTTGCAGATTGAGCCTTACCAGACGACACCCGACCAGGTGCGTCAGCGGGCCACCAGCCTGAGTTCGCGGGTCTCGGAGGCGAGCGAGGCCCAGTACATCAGCGGTCGCAACACCGAGCAGGACGAGCCGGCGTTTGAACCGGCCGACACCCGGCAATTGGCCAGTGCGGCCGAGCGTCCGCTGCAAGGGTCGGCGTTGCTGCCGTTCGCTGGTGGGATTCAGCCGCCGCAGCGGATTCGGCATCAGCCGCGGATCTTTGCGCTGGAAGAACTGCACGCCACGGCGGGTCGCTGCACCATTGCGGTGGTCGGTGCCGAAGAGCAACGTGGCGGGGCCGCGGCCGCGGCCGAACAGGAAGAGCAACGCATTCGCGTGGGCGGGCCCATGCCCCCACCGCGACCCCGTCCTCGACCCGCCGCCGAGCGCGAGAGTGGCGATCTGGAAGGCGGCGGCCAACCGCGGGGCCGGCGTCCGCAGCGGGGTCGCGGGGCCGAACAGATGGCCCGCGGCGTCGAGATTCTGGAAGAGGCCTTTGGCGAAGGCCGGGGCGAGGGCAACGGTCGCCGTGGCGAGGGCGGACGCCGCTTGGACGACCTGAATACCGAGGGCCGGACGTTTGTGTGTCTGACCGGCAAGATCCCCTTGCAGCGGCAACAGCTTGAGTTCTATCACCAGTTGGCGGTGACCCAAGAGGATTACCGCGAAGAGTACAACCAGGTGCAGTACCTGTCGTTCGAGGTCCAGCGGGTGGCGGTCGAGAGCTTCGACCAGCAGATTCCCGAAGAGGCCTGGAAGGACAGCACGCTGAACCTTGAGACCGTGCAGGACGAGTTGGCGACCTGGGCGTTTGTCTATCCCGACCTGGTCCCCGAGTCGCTGCTCAGCGAGGTCTGCTCGCCGTTGCCGCCGCGGGTCGATCGGCAGGAGGATCAGTGGCTGCCCCGCGAGGTCGTGCATCCCTACTTCATCGATGAGAAGCTGACGCTCGATCGCGAAGGCTTTCTGCGTCAGGCCCGCGAAGAACTGGAGCGACTCCAGGAGGAACAGGACGCCGAGGTCCAGGTGCGGTCGACCGTGCAGAATCCGTTCAGCAACTTCGCCGGTGGCCGCACCGAGCGCCGGCGGGGCGAGTTCTCTTTCGGTGGCTACGAAGGCTTCGAGGGCGGCGGCTACGAAGAAGGCCCGCGGCGGCCTGGCGCTCGTCCTCCGGCGGGTCGTGGTCCCCGGCCCCCGCGCGGTCGGGAAACGTCCGAAGGACGGCAAGGTCGTGGCGAGTACGACGACATCGCCCGCCGCACGCCCTTCCGGCTGTTCCGCTTCTTTGACTTCACGGTCGAACCCGGACAGACCTATGTCTACCGGGTGCGGATGGTCGTCAAGAATCCCAATCATGGTCTGGCCGAGACCAACGTCCGCTTGTCGAGCCCCGATCTGGCCACCCGCGAGTTCCTCCACGGGTCGTGGAGCGAGCCCAGCCCGTCGCGGAATATCCCCGACGATCGGCTGCTGCTGTTCGGCGGTGTCCGTCGGGGCACCTCGACCCGCGACGATCAGCCCGAGGTCATGATCGCCGAATGGGTCCCCCGTGTCGGCGCGATGGCCTATCAGTTGTTCGGCATCGAGCATCGCGACCTGGGCCTGGAACGACCCACCATGGCCACGCCCAGCGGGCGGCGGCGTCCGATGCCCCGGCATGAGTACGACGTGCTGAGCCCCAGCGCGCTGATCATCCGCGGCTCCGTATTGAACTTCCCCAATGTCAACGGCCTGGTCGTGCCGCCGCGGGCGAGTCGCCCACAGAACGAAGTGATCGACCTGACGACCGACCTGATGCTGGTCGACATGACCGGCGGCGGTCGTTTGCGGGCGGGGAGCCGGGCGTCCGAGTACGGGCACTACTGCCTGATCCGGCCCGACGGCTCCATCGTCGAGACCTCGCAGCTTCAGACGCTCAACGACTTTGTCGAGGCCCGCTCCGAGGTCATCAGCATCCGCAAGCAGCTTGACGGCGACCCCGGTCCAGGCCGCGGCGGCGATCCGCTGGGTGGCTACGAGGGCTTCGATCCATTGGGGGGATTGGAACGCGAGTGAGGTTGACCCCAACGGGGCACAGGCTTTAAGGTCGGCAGAGATCGACCCAAGCCTGTGCCCCTTTTTTAGGTGACCGCTTCGACATGGATGTCCTGCCCACCCGCCTGCCCGGTGTCGTGGTCGTTCAGCCCCGTGTGTTTGGCGACGACCGCGGTTTCTTCCAAGAGATCTACCACAGCGACCGCTACGAGCAGCACGGCCTGCCGGCAGCCATGGTCCAGGACAACCTCTCGCGATCGCGGAAGGGCGTGCTGCGGGGCCTGCACTATCAGCACCCACGCCCGCAGGGCAAGCTGGTCTATGTGCTGGAAGGGGCCATCTGGGACGTGGCGGTCGATATCCGCACGGGATCGCCGACCCGGGGGCAGTGGGTCGGCGAGTGCCTATCGGCCGAGAACCATCGTCAGCTTTACATCCCCGAGGGTTTTGCCCACGGATTCGTGGTGCTGTCGGACACGGCGCTGGTGGCCTACAAGTGTACCGAGAAGTACTATCCGGAGTTTGACGCGGGGATTCGGTTTGACGATCCCGCGTTGGCCATCGAGTGGCCGGTCGACACGCCGCTGCTTTCGGGTAAGGATGCGGCCGCCCCGCTCCTGGCCGACGTGCCAGCCAATCGCCTGCCCCAGTTCATTGCCAGGGCGGCATGAGGCCTGACCGCCGCGGGGCAACTCCACCCGGCCCACGCGCGAAGGGATCCGCATGCTCGGTTACGTGATCCGTCGGCTCTTCGGTGCCGTCGCGACGATCGTCGTGGCCGTGATTGTGGTGTTCGTGCTGGTCCGGACGCTGCCGAACAACCCGGTGCTGGCCCAACTTGGCCAGCATGCCCCCGAGGACGAAGTCCAGCGGATGATGGCCCGCGAGGGCTGGGATCAGCCCGTGTGGCGGCAGGGTCTGCGGTTTGTTGAGGGGCTGGTCACCCAGGGCGATTTGGGGCGGAGCTTCCGCAGCGGCCGGCCGATTGCTCGCGAAATCGGCGAACGCTTCGCCGCCACCGTCGAACTGACCGTGGTCGCCTTGCTGATTGGGTTGCCGTTGGGCCTGCTGGCCGGGGTCTCGGCGGCGGTGTGGCGGAACCGTTGGCCCGATCGGCTGACCATGCTGGTGGCCTTGGTGGGCGTGAGCGTGCCCATCTTTTTCTTGGGGATGTGCCTGCTGATGCTGCTGGGCGGCTGGTTCTCCGATGGCCGGCTCGATCCAGGAACCGGCGGCCAGTTCGCCTCGAACTTTGTCCTGCTGGAGGCCCTGCTGCGGGCCGATCCGGTGCGATTGGACAACGTCCTGCGGCACATCACCCTGCCGGCGGTGGCCTTGGCGACCATCCCGCTGGCCTACGTGGCCCGCATCACCCGGGCGGCGCTGCTGGATGTCCTGCACGAGGATTATGTACGGACCGCCCGCGCCAAGGGCTGTTCGGCGGTGGCCCTGGTCTGGCGTCATGCCTTGCCCAACGCCTCGATCCCGATTGTGAATATCGCCGGCCTGCAACTTGGGGTGCTGCTCAGCGGTGCGGTGCTGACCGAGACGGTGTTCAGTTGGCCGGGACTGGGCCGCTGGATGGTCGAGGGTGTCCAGCGGAGCGATTACCCGGTCGTGCAGGCCGGCGTGATGGTCACCGCCACGGTGTTTGTGTTGCTCAATCTGTGCGTGGACCTCGCCTATGCCTGGCTCGACCCGCGAGTCCGACTCGTCTCGTCCGACAACCCCTGACCGGCCCGCCCTGTGGCGGCGGGTGCTGGATAGCGGCTCGGCCCGGTTCGGCCTGGCGCTGGTGCTGCTGGCGCTGGTGGCCGCCCTGGCCGCCGAGTGGCTGGCCCCTTATCCGCCCAACTCGGTTACGCCGGCCGGGGTCAATCAACCGTTTGCTGGGCCCAGTTTGACCCATCCGCTGGGCACCGATAGCC
>JBJHDE010000345.1:0-6260 GCA_050486385.1 Planctomycetales bacterium
GTGTGTTGCCTTGCGGTTTTTGTTTCACACTTAGGAATACCCGTCGTGGTCAAATTCAAAAAGCTGGACCTTCGCAGCAAGTGGAAAGCTACCAAGGGCAAGTTGGCCCCCGATACCGTGAAGCGGTTCAAGAGCGACCTGGGACCGAACCTCGACAAGTTTGAGAAGACCTGCGAGAAACTGGCGGCAGCCCTCGACCAGGTCACCACGGGATCGGACAAGGCCTACAAGACCGCCAGCAGCTTGGTCGACGAGATGACCAAGCTGGTCGTCAAGATTCAGGCCGTTATGGTCGAGTATCGCAAGGTGCTTGATCGTGACGAGGTGGACCCGATGCAGCAGGATCGCGGCAAGAAGTCGCTTGACGAGATCAAGAAGGCCGTCGATGAGACCAAGTCGACGCTGGCCAAGGCTTATGCTTCGGCCCGCCAGGGCATCAAATAATCGCAGGTCCCACAGTTTGCAACGAGACCTTCTCTGCACGAGCCCGGTTGGGTGAGCCAGCCCGGCTCGTGGCTTGTTTGGAGCGGACGAGCCAAACGGGCCGCAAGCCCCGACCATCCGGCGAACTCCCGAGCGGGGATTGTTCGTCAGCGGGAACCGTCCTCCTCCTCCTCGGGCAGGGGCACCTGGTGCGGGTGCATCAGGTAGCCCAGCAGATCGCGAATCTGCTCGGCTGACAGCGGCTCGAGCAGGCCGTCGGGCATGAGCGATTGGGTGGTGGCCACAATCTCGTCCACGTCGTCGCGTTCCAGGACCAGCCGACGTTCGGCGGTTTGCAGTTCAAGCGTGCGGGGCGTTTCGTTCATGACCACGCCCGACAGCAGCCGGCCGTCGGAAAGCAGCACGTGCGAGGTACGAAACTCCTTGGCGACCGCGGCGCTGGGGTCGAGGATGTTTTCCAGCAGATAGGTCAAGTTCGAGCGACCCGCGCCGGTGATGTCGGGGCCGATTGTGCCGCCATCGTCGTACAGGCGATGACAGTTGGCGCACACCCGCTTGTAGACCGCGCGGCCGGACGACAGTTCGGCCTCGGCCAGGACCTCTGGGGTGTAGCGTTGGCGGAAGGTTTCGATCAGCTCGCGGCGCTCCTGAGGCGTCTGCCGCACGCTGCCCCAATGCTTTTCCAACAGCTCGACGATCGCCTCGCTGCCCAGCGCGGCCAATTGCCGGGCGTCGGCGGCGGTGATCTCGTCGCGGGGCACGCTGCCGCTGGCGACCGCGTCCATCAGCCGTTTGGCCGAAGCCTCGCGCGAGGCCAGCGTCTCGATGGCCGCCCGTCGGCCTTCGGGCGTTAAGCGGCGGTAGTTGTTCAAAATGCGATTGGTCGCATCGGGCACGTCGTACACGGCCAGTCCACGGATGGCCACCGTGCTGAGCTGGGTGCGCTCGTTGACCAGCCGATTCAACAACTCCTCCAGACCCGGCGTGCGGCTTTCGACCAGCACCTCCAGGGCACTGGCCCGGGTGCCGGGAGCCTGGTTGTTGTCGTGGGCGATTTTCAACAATTCATCGACGGCCCGGCCGTCGCCAAACACCACGCTCAGCTCGCGGGTCCAGCGGACCAGATCTTCGTCGTCGGCCTGGGCCAGCGCCGCGGCCACTTGGTTCCAATTGTCGGGAGGCGTGGCTTTTCGCCAGCCCCGGGTGGCCGCCACCATACCCGCCAGCACTTCGCGCTGGGTCGAGGGCTCGGCCTTGGACAGCAATCCGACCAGGCGTTGCACCGGCTGGGGTCGACTGGCCAGGTCGAAGGTCAGCCGTCGCGCGACGAACTGCTGGACCAGGGGAATCTTCGACGCCGCGACCACTTGCAAGGCCTCGTCGGGAAAATCGCCCACGGCGGCCTCGATACCGTACCACAGCATCAGCGGTTGAACGCGATCCTGGGCGTCTTCGGCATGTTGAACCAAGGCCGTGGCAATCGGCCAGCGATCCGCCGGGGCCAGCCGTTGCAGGGCCGATGCCAGGGTCAGCCGCACCAGGCCCGAGGGATCGTTGGCGGCCAGTTCGGCAAACAGCGCGAGCGGGGCCGATTCCACCGGCTGATGATCGACAAACAGGCGGAT
Organism: Planctomycetales bacterium; assembly: GCA_050486385.1. Taxonomy (GTDB): domain Bacteria; phylum Planctomycetota; class Planctomycetia; order Pirellulales; family Pb10988; genus JBJHDE01. The sequence continues at coordinate 2,070 of JBJHDE010000345.1, forward strand.
GGCCCACACCCGCAGGTGTTCGTTTTCGTCGGTGGCACAGCGCGCCAGCAGTTCGCCGGGCACGCCGCCGGTGAGGTTCAGGGCCCACAACGCCCGCAACCGCAGGGAGACGCTCTGGCGGGGATCTTCCACCAGCTCCGCCAGGCGGCGACGGGGGGTGACCAGCTCGGTTTGGGCCACGTGATGTTCGTGTAATAGCCGCAAGGCCTTGCGGGCGAACCACTCGTTGCGATGGCCCAGCAGATCGACCAGGGCGTCGGCGGGCAATTCGCTCAGGGTGACGTCGGCCAGCGGATGCGGCTGGGCATCGCCGTAGGTGATTTTGTAAAGCCGGCCGCTGGTGCGATGCACGCCATCGTGGTCGTGGCACTCGCCCAGGTCGCTCCAATCGCTGACATACACCGCCCCGTCGGGACCGTACTTCAATTCGACCGCCCGGAACCACGGCTCGCCGGCCCGCAGGAAGTCGGGCTCGTGACGTCCGATGTAACTGCAACCGTCACGTTCGAGCCGATCCATATTCACGCGGCGACCGTGGACGTTGCCCATGAACAGTTGCCCGTAGTATTGATCGGGCCAGTTGTCGCCCAGATAGATCATGCCGCCGCAATGCGAGTGGCCTCCGCCGTACTTGTCGGCCGTGCCCAGTCGGCTGGCGTGCCAGGCCCCGCTGGCGTCCCAGTGGTAATGGTCGGCCGTTTGGTCGATGAGTTCATACACATGGGGATTGAAGTCTTCGCCATACATCCGGCGGTAGTGCGCGCCCGGGACCACATGCCACAGGTGGCCGATCACGTTGTTGGTAAAGAAGAACTGGCCGTGCTCGTCGTAATCCAGGCCCCAGGGGTTGGTCGTGCCATGGCAGACGACCTCGAAGGTATGACGTTGCGGGTGGAACCGCCAAATCGAACAGTTCAGCACCGTCCGTCCGCTGGCCGGAGTGCCGGGCGGGCCGACCTCGCTGGTGGCCTGAATGCCGTGACGCCCGTACAACCAGCCGTCGGGGCCCCACATCAGACCGTTGACGATGTTGTGGCCCACGCGATCGTGCTCGAAGCCGTCGACCATCACGACGGGCTCGCCGCTGGGAGTGTCCCGGTCGCCATCCCAGGGCAGAAAGATCAGCCGACCGGCATCCAACAACCACACGCCGCCGAAGCCCAGCTCGATGCCGGTGGTCACCCAGCCCTGGTCCCAGAACACGGTGCGGCGATCGTGGACGCCGTCGTTGTCGGAGTCTTCCAGAATCACCACACGATCGCGAAACTCGCGGGTAAAGCCGCGGCCGGTGTAGGTGTAGTTCTCGACGACCCAGATCCGCCCGCGATCGTCAAACGCAAAGGCGATGGGTTGCTGGACGTCGGGCTCGCCGGCAAACAGCGTGGCCGAGAATCCCTCGGGCAGTTGCAGCAGCTCCAGCGATTCGGTCGGCGTGGGCGGATGCTCGCCCGGGGCCTGGGTGTTGCGGATCTCGGGGAAGGGCTCGTTGGCCCACACCACCCAAGCCAGACTCAGGGGGACCACCAGCAAGGCGGCCAGAACGGACAACCGGGCGAATCGTTGCATCGGGTTCCTCACTCGAATCACTCGGGGACCACGGCGACAGGGACGCTCCGGGCGGGGCGACCCACCGCACCCGCAGCGCTCCGACAGCGACGTCCACCATAACCCGGCGGCCCCTGCCAACGGAAGGCGCGGGGCCCTGCGCGTGTGGTGGTCACGCGGCGAGTGCGTCCAATGGGCCGCCAACCCTCGATGACACTTCCAACGACTTTGGGCAACGGAGACCGTGGCGATGAGCGTGTTCCTCGGTATCGATATCGGGACCTCGGGTACCAAGACCTTGGCGATTCGCGCCACCGGCGAGATCCTGGCCGAGGCCTCGGCCAGCTACCCCGTCCACGAGCCCCGCCCCGGCTGGAAGGAGCAGGATCCCGAAGACTGGTGGCAAGCCACCATCCAGACCGTGCGGGCGGTGATGGCCCAGGCCCAGCTCAAGCCGGGCGACGTTCAGGCGATTGGCCTGTCTGGGCAGATGCACGGCAGCGTGTTCCTCGACCAGCACGACCAGGTGATTCGTCCGGCCCTGCTGTGGAACGATCAACGGACCGCCGCCGAATGCGACCAGATTGAGTCGGCGGCCGGCGGCCGCAACGAGCTGATCGCCCAAGTGGCCAACCCCGCGCTGACCGGCTTTACGGCGCCCAAGATTCTGTGGCTCCGCAATCAGGAACCGCAGAACTTCGAGCGGCTCCGCAAGGTGCTGCTGCCCAAGGACGAGATCCGCCGTCGCTTGACCGGCGAGTACGCCACCGAGGTCAGCGACGCCAGCGGCATGTTGCTGCTGGACGTCAAGAATCGCCAATGGAGCAAGTCGCTGCTGAACGCCCTGAAGCTGGACGCCGACCTGTTGGCCCAGGTCTACGAAAGCGAAGACGTCACCGGACAGCTCACCCAGGCCGCCGCCGAAACGCTGGGCCTGACCACCGACTGCCGCGTCGTGGGCGGGGCCGGCGATTGCGCTGCCGGGGCCGTGGGCAACGGCATTGTCCGCGAGGGCGTGCTGAACTGCTCGTTGGGAACCTCGGGCGTGGTGTTCTGCTACAGCGATCAACCCGCGGTCGATCCCGCCGGGCGACTGCATACCTTTTGCCATGCCGTGCGGGGCAAGTGGCACATGATGGGCGTGAATCTGTCGTGTACCGACAGCTTCAATTGGATCCTCCGTCAGCTTGCCGAGGGCGACACGAATCCCGACTTCGACCGCTTCACCCAGGAGGCCCAACAGCAACCAGCCGGGGCCAACGGCCTGCTGTTTTTGCCTTACCTGAGCGGCGAACGCACACCCCACGCCGATCCCAACGCCCGGGGCGCGTTCGTGGGGCTGTCGACGGCCCATCGCCGGGGCGATCTGGTCCGCGCGGTGCTTGAGGGCGTGGTGTTCAATCTCCGCGAGAGCCTCGAGATCATTCGCGATCTCAAGGTGCCGATCGAGCAGATTCGCCTGACCGGCGGCGGCAGCAAGAGCGCGTTCTGGCGATCGATCCAGGCGTCGATGTTCGGTCAACCCGTGCATCGCACCAATGCCGCCGAGGGGGCCGCCTACGGTGTGGCCCTGTTGGCGGCCGTCGGAGCGGGGGCCTACGCCAACATTCAAGAGGCCTGCGACGCGACAATCCAAACGACCGACACAACCGAACCGGTCGCGACCGATCTGCGCCGCTACAACAAGCTGTTTCCCCTGTATCGCAGTCTATATTTTGACTTAAAGGACACTTTCAACGAATTGGCCCAGCTTGGCTAAAGCACCCAGGCAGGGCCGATTGCCCTGTTCCTCTGATTCGCTTTTTGCCAACCATGCGACTGCCTTGGATTCTGTGTCTGGCCGGGGGCCTGCTGCTCTCCGGTGGAGTGTTCGTCGATTCGGTCGAAGCCACGCAGCCCTCGCGAACCGAGATCCGCAGCACGCCCATGCTCGAACGCCCCTACCGTTTTGGCCATGTCTACGGCAACTCGGTCCGGCGGCGGCATCATCGCGGTGCGATCGCGGCTCCGCCGGTCCGCGTGCCTCGGGCTACCCGCGCGCCTCGGGCGTGGCGCCGCTGAGCAGGGGGCAAGTCCCTGCATTCGCCTTCGAAAATTGACCCAAGCCCCTTGGGCCGCCCCGCGCGCATTGCGCACACCACCGGCTGGCCGATGCCATCTCCGGCGGGCGGCGCGTGGGGAAAGCTGCGCGATGCCAACGGCCTGGGCCGGGCCGGCTTGAGCGGGCTTGCCGGCTCAGGGCACGCGGCGGAGGACCACCAGCATGTGGGCCGGGAACGACTGGAACTTGCCGGGATAGGTCTCGGTGTCCACCGGCGAAAAGCAGATGGTCAGCGTGCGGCCATCGACCCGGTAAATGCCCCGCTCGACGACCTCGCCCGAGTGCGGATCGGTCTGGGTGTAGCGTCGGGGGGTGGTGTTGGTGTGCAGTTGAAAGCGGAAGGAGTATTGCGTGCCCTTGCCGCCGTCGAGCGCGGGATAAACCGCCGTCCAGAGGTCGCCCTGGATGTGGATCTGCATTTTGCTGCGACTGCCCAGATCGACCCGACGCCCGCCGGACTCGGCCGACTCGATGATCCAGGTGCCCTGCAGGGCTTGGTGATCGTTGCCGCGGGCCTCCACGGCGGTGGTGGCCAGGGCCACCAG